>CAKZTM010000001.1 GCA_937920555.1 uncultured Paracoccaceae bacterium
CGGAGAGCTTTATGGGACGGTTGATGAAGACGTTTCGCGCTCTACGTTGGCTGCGGCTTGGGATGGCGGAGTGCGGTATTATGATACTGCGCCGTGGTACGGGCGCGGGTTGTCTGAGCACCGTCTTGGGGGCTTTCTGCGCGCTATGCCACGAGAGGAATTCGCGATCACAACAAAGGTTGGGCGCACTTTGCACCGGCCGTCTGATCCGGCGACTTTTGACCGTGCGCCTTGGAAGGGCGGGTTAAATTTTGAGGTGAGCTTCGATTATTCTTACGACGGTATCATGCGGTCTTATGAGCAGGCGTTACAGCGGCTCGCGCTTGATACGGTGGATGCACTGGTCATCCATGATCTCGATAGCGGTTATCATGATGAAGTGGCCATAGCAGCTCATACTAAGGATTTGTCGGACACCGGTATGGCGGCACTGATAGAGCTAAAGTCATCGGGTGACATCAAGGCCTTTGGCATGGGCATTAATATGAAAGAACAGCTTGCTGATCTGGCCCAAAAGGTTGATTTGGATTTTGCACTTGTGGCCATGCCCTACACGTTGATTGATCAAGATAGTCTTCATACTGGTATGAAAGCCTGTCTGGACCGAAATGTGAGTGTCATCATAGGTGCGCCCTTTGCGTCGGGCATTCTTGCTACTGGTTCAGCGGGTGCTGCCCATTATAATTATGGCGTGGCGGATGCAGACATTGTCGAGAAAGTTCGCAACATCGAGGTTGTTTGCGCGTCCCATTCTGTGCCGCTTCAGGCGGCAGCTCTGCAATTTCCGTTGGCGCATCCGGCCGCCACGGCGATTATTCCAGGTGCGTCTAAGCCGGAAGAGTTGGTTGCGAATATTGCTTCGGTCGATGTGGTGATACCCGCGCAGTTCTGGGCAGATTTGAAGTCGGAAGGTCTGATTGACGGGGATGCTCCCGTCCCCGGCGAGACCCGAGAGGCAAGCGCATAATGGTAGATGCACCTAAGTTGATAGAGGCGCGCGGAATTTCAAAGCAATTCGGAGGTGTCGAGGTTCTGAGCGACATCGATCTGGACCTGCATGCCGGTGAAATACATGCGCTCATTGGTGAAAACGGAGCCGGCAAGTCGACTTTTGTGAAAATTTTGGCAGGCGTGCACACCCCGACCCGCGGCTCGATCAAGATGAACGGTGATGCGGTTAACGTGACTAGCCCAATTGCCGCCCAAGAGTTGGGAATCGCGCTGATCCACCAAGAGCCGGTGTCTTTTCCTGACCTTTCTGTCGCAGAGAATATCGTGATGGGGCGCAAGGGTGGCGGGTTGTTGTCTCGGGTGCCTTGGGCCACGATAATCGCCGATGCGCGCCGCTATATGGATATGCTTGGTGTTTCCATCGATGTGACGCGGCCCATGCACGGCCTGTCCATCGCGAATCAGCAGATGGTCGAAATCGCAAGGGCTTTGGCCTCTGACAGTCGTTTGATCATCATGGATGAACCCACAGCACCGTTAACGCCTCGCGAGGTGGATACGCTTTTCGCAATCGCCCGTCAGCTTCGAGATGAGGGGCGCACGATCATTTTTATTTCGCACCGCTTAGAAGAGGTGCGCATGCTTTGCGACAGACTGACCATCTTCCGCGATGGATC
This sequence comes from uncultured Paracoccaceae bacterium, assembly GCA_937920555.1. Classification (GTDB taxonomy): domain Bacteria; phylum Pseudomonadota; class Alphaproteobacteria; order Rhodobacterales; family Rhodobacteraceae; genus CAKZTM01. The sequence goes on from CAKZTM010000001.1 coordinate 1,629, forward strand.
CCACATAGCGACCCAAACCGTGGCAAGTATCCCAGAGGATGAGATCATTCGTCTGATGATCGGTCGGGAGCTGAAGAAATATATGCGAAAGCACACGGCTTCTATCGGCGAGACCGCCCTTGAAGTCTCGGGTCTGACCCTTCCCGGCGCTTTTGAGGATATCAGCTTCACGCTCCGAAAAGGCGAGATCATGGGGCTGGGCGGGCTAGTCGGGGCTGGTCGGACCGATGTCGCCCGTGCGTTGTTTGGAATTGAGCCTGCCAAATCGGGGAAAATCAAAGTCGGTGGTCGCGATGCTAAAATTCAACGACCGCCTGATGCGATTGATCTCGGGCTTGCGTTCGTTCCAGAAGATCGTGCCGGTCACGGCATCTTCGGGACTTTGCCCGTTGAGCATAACATTACCGCTGCCATTCCAGGCAAGATTGCGCCCAGTGGAGTAATCAGTCGTGCTTTAGAGCGGGGTTTTTCGCGCAAGTCGGTGGATGATCTGTCGATCCGGTTGGCTTCGCTAAACCAGCCTATCGTGGAGTTGTCTGGCGGCAATCAGCAAAAAGCGATTTTGGCCCGCTGGCTTTTGACCGAGCCGGAGGTACTCATCCTTGATGAGCCAACGCGCGGCATCGATATTGGCGTGAAGGCGGAGTTTTACGATATGATCGGCGATCTAGCCGAAGCAGGCCGGGCAATCTTACTCATCTCCTCGGAGTTGCCCGAACTGCTGTCTTTATGTGACCGGATATTGGTCATGGCGGAGGGTCGCATTACGGCAGAAATCCCCCGCGACGAGGCGAATCAGGAAAAAGTTATGCAGGCCGCTGTGCCGCGCTCAGGGATTGCCGCATGAATTTAGTTCGCAATATACTCTTCCGACGCGAGGCAGGCATCCTGGTGATGATCGTCTTGTTCTGCATTGCGGTCGGGCTTTATAAGCCGCAGTTTTTGACTGGCCAAAGCCTGCGCATTATTTTGCTGCTAACGCCTCTTATCATGATCGGGGCTATGGCCCAGATGCTTGTTCTTGTGGGGCGGCATGTGGATCTATCGATCGGATCCATGCTTGGATTTTCGGCTATGGTTGTTGGATTGATGTACCGCGAATTTCCTGACCTTTGGTGGGTGATCGGCTTTCCCATCGCAATTGCCACCGGCGCGGTTTTAGGCATTTTCAACGGCCTTTTGGTGACCATTTTCAAACTGCCCTCGATCATTGTGACACTTGGTACGTTGAGCCTGTATCGCGGTTTAACTTTCATCATTTCAGACGCGCGCCAGATCAACCGTTCAGACATTCCATCCGAACTTAAATTGATGTCCCGAACTTCACCTGTTTTTGATATTCCTTGGATCATTCTAATCGCATTTGGTATTGCGCTGATGACTTATGTCATTGCGCGTCATACCCAGCTTGGACGGCAGATTTATGCGCTTGGCTCCAATCCTGAGGCGGCACCTCTGCGCGGCATTGACGTGACCAAGGTTACGCTGGTGGTGTTCGCATTATCCGGTGCTCTGAGCGGCCTTGCGGGCATTCTCTATGCCAGCCGCTGGGGTTTTGTTAACCCTTCCAACACCGGCGCTGGATTTGAGTTTCAGGTTATCGCCGCAGTTGTCATCGGCGGCGTCTCTATCAACGGCGGCGTTGGAACGGTGATGGGCACTGTACTGGGGGTTCTTCTCTTAGGATGCGTGGCGGCGGCTCTACCGCTTCTGGGTATACCCGGATCAACACAAAATGCGATTTACGGCTCGGTTATTCTGATCGCTCTGCTTATTGATCGCTCTGTACGTCAACGGGGCGCGGCGTCAATTTCTCGGGGGGGGGCATGACCGACACAACACCCACACGCGAAATGGCCCCTGCTCGTCCGACCTGGCACGTCGTTCTTGTACGTCCAGAGACGATGACCCTGTTGTTGATCATCATCGGTCTTGTTGGCGCAAGCATCCTGTCGCCGTTCTTTTTGGACGCAAGCTATATCATGCGCAGTTTTACACTGACTGCAGAGATGTCTATCGTGGCGCTGGTTCTCACAATGGTGATCATCTCGGGCGAGATTGATTTGTCCCCTGCGGCCAATATGGCGCTGTCTGCTTGCGTGTTCGCTTGGGTTCAGGATGCTGGTGTGGCGCTGCCACTTGCGGTTATCGTGGGGCTTCTGGCCGGACTTGCTATGGGTGCGCTTAATGCATTTATGTCGATCCGCATGCAGCTTCCGTCGATTATTGTCACGATCGGTACTTTGATCTTCTTCCGCGGCCTTGCGCAGATTATTGCGGGCGACAGGTCTATCCGCGTGCCCGAGAGCTTTGTGGGTATCAACGCCGTCATGGTGTTTGGCGTGCCTCTGCCGGTGGTCATTTTTGTCCTGTGTGCCATTGTGTTGGGACTGGTGTTGGGCACCACTGTCATCGGGCGGCAAATCTACCAAATCGGAACGAACCAACAAGCGGCGCTTCATGCGGGTATCAACGCCAAGCGGATCAAAGTGGGTCTCTTCTTGCTCTTGGGTGTCGTGAGTGCGGCTGCCGGTATGATGGCCGCTTCCCGTTTGGGATCGGTGCGCTATGATCTGGTTCTTGGTGGCGAGCTGCAAATGGTGTTGATGGCTATGCTGGGGGGCACCTACATCTTTGGCGGTCGTGGGACAATTCTGGGAACATTTCTGGCCGCATGGCTCTTGGTTATTGTCTCTACCGGCATGACTGTGGCTAACTTGCTTCCGGCTATCCAACTTACAGTGCTCGGCATTTTGCTGATCGTAGCCATAATCGCGACCAATTTTATCTACGCTCGAACGCAACGCTGACGGGCGCAACAATTGGGGACAGCCCCATTCAAAACTTCAACTGGAGGAAACGATGCTTAAGAAACTACTCATAACGACGACAGCGGCTCTTGCTTTAACAGCAGGTAATGCCTTTGCCGAAGATATCGATATCGTGTTTGTTGGTAAAAATACTGGCAACCCCTATTTCGATTCACTGACGCAGGGCTTTGTTGATGCCTGCGAGGTTATCGCATGTAATTTCGAGTTTGTAGCACCTGCTACAGCTGAGGCCACATCACAGATCCCGTTCCTTGAGGCGCAAATTCAGCGCGGCGTGGACGTGATTGCGATCTCGCCAAACTCACCTGATGCGTTGAACCAAGTGTTCGACTCCGCTCGTGAAAAAGGCATTATTGTCTTGACGGTAAACGGTGATATCACAGGCAATGAAGAGCACCGTGATGCGACTATCCTTCCGACAGACTTTACCAAGGTTGGAGCAGATCAAATCGAAATGGTTGGCTCATTGATCGGCTATGAAGGTGAGGTTGCCATTCTGTCGGCCACAACCGAGGCGCCAGACCAGAACTTCTGGATCGAGGGTATGAACGAGACGATCGCAAACGATCCCAAATATGCCAATATGACACTTGTGGCGACCGTTTATGGCGATGACCAGCCTGAGAAATCGACAACAGAGATGGAAGCGCTTTTGGCCAACTTCCCTGATCTCAAAGGTGTCATTGCTCCAACAACCGTTGGAATCGCAGCCGCTGCTCAGGTTGTGCAAAGCCGAGGGATTGCTGATCAGGTTAAAGTCACAGGTTTGGGGCTTCCATCCGAGATGAGAGATTTTGTCAAAGATGGCACGGTTGATGGCTTCCAGCTTTGGTCACCCTACAACGAAGGCTGGCTCGCATCGCACTTCGCGGTTGGGCTCAAAAACGGCAGTATGACCAATGAGGTAGGAGCCACGTTTGAGGTGCCAAACCTTGGCACGATCACTATCAACGAAGGCAATTCGATCAATACACAGTCGGCTTTGACAACATTCAATGCTGACAATATCGACGACTTCGACTTTTAAGACATCACGACGGGGCGGGTGCTTTTTTGTGGCACCCGCCCTATCTTTTTTCGAGAGCACTTACATGAATTCTTATGATTTCAAAGGCCGCGTTGCCATCGTAACTGGCGGTGGACAAGGTATCGGGCTGACTGTAGCCAACCGGATAATTGACGGCGGCGGCCGCGTTGCGATTTGGGACATTGACCAATCGCTTCTGGATAATTTAGAGGATGAATTGCACGGCGACCCTGGAGATGTGCAAAAACTTGCAGTGGATATTAGTGACAAGACGCGGGTTCAAGACGCGACGCAACAGGCGCTGGATCACTTTGGTCAAATCGATGTGCTGATCAACAACGCAGCCATTGTTGGTCCTAATGCACCTACTTGGGAATATCCGGATGGGGCATTCGAAGATGTTGTCCGTATTGGACTGATCGGAACCTATTATGTCTGCCAATCCGTAGTGCCGCACATGATTGCCGCCAATTATGGACGGATTGTCAACCTAAGCTCGGTCGCGGGCAAAGAGGGCAACCCCGGCGCACCTGCTTATTCCTCTACCAAAGCCGCTGTGCTGGCCTTAACTAAATCACTGGGTAAGGAGCTTGCGGGTCATAATATATCCGTAAATGCGGTCACGCCTGCGGTGGCCAAGACCAAAATGGCCTTAAGCCAAGATCCTGAGTTTTTGAAAATGATTGTATCAAAAATCCCGCGTGGTCGGATGTTGGAATTGTCTGAGGCCGCTTCGATGATCTGTTGGCTTGCCAGTGAGGAGAGCTCGTTCACGACCGGAGCCGTCTTCGACCTCTCGGGGGGGCGTGCGACGTACTGACGCCCGGGCGTCTGTGGTTCTGATTGTTCGGCAATCACAGCGGCTAGCCGACGGTAAGATCGGCACCTACCTTTCTCTCCAATGAAACAGTAAGTCACTTGGTCGCCTCGTTTAGGGCATGATGGGGCTGAACCGCCACCCACAACGCCATCGACAAAGCGGGCGAGCTTAAAAGTGTCGGGCTCTTAAGAACGTGACTGCTGCCAACGGTTTTTCAACTTTAGATTTGAACTGACGGCCCTGACTCTATCAAAGGCAAAAAATTATCATCTTTGAACCAAGGCAACAGACTTATCGTTTTTAGTCATTTTACTGTCGAATATGACGCAAGACATTCTTCTATAGGTGTTGACTGGGCAAATAGGTCGCCGGAAATTTCCGTCCGATGACGGCTTCAGATCAAAGCCTAACCCGGCCGTTAGTGATGCATCAATAAATTTGAATTAGTCATTTTGACGCTTGAAAGGGCGTATCATGAAATTTCGAGAGCAGCGTCGACCAGTTGACCGTGATATCACCGTCCGCACACCCGACGGTCGCATGTCTGCAAAATTACGAGACATTAGCAGTAGCGGCATGAAAATTTTGGCGCCGCCTGTACCACTCGATACGACGGTTTTCGTCCCCATCATGGGGCGCGATCTGGAAGCGCGCGTCGTATTCACCGACGGCACTACGTTAGGGCTTCGTTTTGTACATCCTCTGAGCAAAGAGCAGGTCACCGCAATGGTAAGCGCAAGTGGAAGAGGTGGCTTTGGACAGGTGCAACGCTTTCGGGAAATGTGAACAGAAGCGGTCACATCTTTTTGAATATGTTTGCAGCGTTCCTACAATGCGCAGATTTGTCATTTATATAGGTCAGTCCTAAACCCTTCATGATCAAAGTGCGCACAAACAAAAAAAGAACCGGTATGCTGAGCCCCCTCAACACACCGGTTCTTAGAAACACCAATCACGCTGTCGTGGCGGTATCACGAACGGCGGCTCTTGTGCCCCCACAGCCTGCCAGCTCGTTCAGATGCATAGTCGGTCATTTTAGCTCAACGGTAAATCGGTATGAATACCTAGGTAAATCTGCCTATATGAGCTTAGCCGTTAATCTTCGAGAAGGTTGGCCTTATTGGCCAAATCTACCAGCTCCGCTACGGAGCGGACTTCCATCTTCTCTAGAATGCGGGCGCGGTGGTGATCTACAGTGCGAGGGCTAATATCTAGAGTTCTGGCAATTAATTTGCTGGAGGCGTCGGAGGGTTGGCGTGCGATCAAGTCGGCAATTTCGCGTTCGCGCTCGGTAAGCCGGTCGAATTTTTCTCGTGCGCTGCTTTGCAAGCCCTCATCTTGCCTGGAGGCCGCATCCAGCACAAAAGCCGCATTGATCCGCTCGATCAAAACGTCCTGACGGAACGGTTTTTCAAGGAAATCGACGGCACCGCCTTGAATGGCGCGCACAGATTCGGGCACGCCGCCATGGCCGGTGATGAATATGATCGGGATCGAATACCCTTTGCTGATCAAATGGGCCTGCAATTCCAGACCTGTCATATCGGGCATCCCATGATCAAGCACGAGGCATCCGGGCTGATCGGGATCGAACGCTTCCAAAAAAGCGAATGCGGAGGCGTAGGAGATGGTTTCAAAGCCGCGTTTTTTTAGCGCGCGTTCCAGAGATTTGCGAATGCTTTCGTCATCATCAACGATGAAAACTATGGGTTGATGATCAGGCATGGTCTTCTCCAATTGGCAGTGTGAACGAAAAGTTTCCGCCCTTGGGTGTTGCAGGTTCATACCATAGTTCGCCGCCATGGCTTTCGACAATGGTTCGTGAGATCGAAAGACCCAGCCCCATACCGCTTTGTTTGGTGGTTTGGAATTCGTTAAACAGGCTAATCTTTGGGTCGACCCCTGGTCCGGTGTCGATGACGCTGATAATCACTTTATCGTTTTGCGCCTTCGTGGTGACCTTGATGTGCCGTGTTGTATCTTGCGTAGTCGAGATTGCCTCGATCGCGTTATGCATCAAATTGACCAGCACTTGGGCGATTTGTACGCGGACCCCGTGTATCATCGGTAGTTTTGCACGCTCCACGGTGATGGTTACGTCTTGTTCTTTGGCTTCAGCTCCAACAAGGCCTACGGTTTGGTTAATCAGTTCGGTCAGATCAAAGGCGGTATCAGCACCTTCGTCCTTGCGAATAAAGCCACGCAAAGCGCGGATAATATCGCCAGCGCGGTGGGCTTGTTGATCGACCTCAGAGAGAATTTCCACCAATTCGGGATCTTTCAATTCCAAATCTTTTGCGGTGATGAGGGCGGCATCGACGCTTTGTGTGATGGCGGTTAGCGGTTGGTTTAGCTCATGGGCCAAACCGGCAGCCATCTGACCCATCGTGTTGAGTCGGGCACTATGGGACAGATCCTGATTAAGAGTTCTGATCTGAGCTTCGGCGCTTTTTGTCTCGGTAATGTCGTCGATTGTGATGATTGAATGAAGCGGCCGGCCTTCTTCGTCACTGGTCATAATCGCGTTGATCAAAATCCAGACCGTGCTGCCGTTTTTGCGCACGAACTGACGCTCACGGGGAAGTTGGCTGCTAACGGCAACCGCGTCCAGAATGTTACGAAACACTGACGGCGCGCCGGTATGGCTGACCTGATCCACCGTCATGTCCAGAAGCTCGACCTCCGTGAAGCCCAAGATCTCGGCAAATTTGGCGTTCACACGGATGAACTGGCCGTTGCCCGGCGAGATTTCGGCCATGCCGCGAGAGCCCAGATCGAACATGAAAGTATATTCGGCCTCCGACTTTTGCCGACGCGCCACTTCAAGATTGATCGTCTCATTGGCTTGCCGGATTTCGCGAAAGGCGCTTGGAACGGGTGCGGGCTCGGCGTATTTACCCTGAGAAATTTGCGTGGCCCGGACCGCCAAAGCGCGAAGTGGCTTGTTGATTAGGTTGGCGAGTACAAGCCCGACTGCCGCCGTAAGCGCTGCGATGGCTGCGGCCACCCCGATGTTTTGTGTCCGATTTTTCTTGATGCCGCCGATAAAGTCATCTTCCGGGGCGAAGACAGCGATTGTCCAGGGCAGCGCCTCGCTCATGATCGGGGTGACGGTTGAGACGTAATTGGCCCCTTCAAACTCAAAAACGGTGGTAATTTCACGATCCACGGAAACCGCTTCAGCCTCACTAAGGTGGCCAAAGGCCGCCCGGGCGATGGGGTCTTTAATCTCGTCGATACTCATAAACCGCAACGTGCCGTCTTCATTTTCAGTTTTTATGAGCTTGGAGTTGGGGTGTGCGATCACGTCGCCATTTTTATTTAGGATCAGCGCTTTGCCGTGGTTTCCGACCCTTAACTGCGACAAAAAGTCGGAAATTGCTGCGATCTCAATGTCTACGCCGATGACGCCTTGCAACTCACCGCTCTGCCCAAACACCGGAGAGGCCACGGTAATTCCGGGCTTTTGAGAGGTGAAAAAAATGTAGGGGTCGGTCCAGACACTGACAAGCTGTTCACGCACGTTTTGATACCACGGACGTTTCCTAGGGTCGTACGTGTCTGCAAGATCAAAGGTGCTTTTGATCACTTCATACTCTGTGTCGCGCCAAATCAGACGCGTGTTGCGGCTGTCTTCGTGGCGGGCCACCAGTTTGGACCGGAACGGTCCCGGTCCTTCGGAGCGCATCACGTAGACAAAATTACCAGCCTCATCGCCATAAAAGACGCCAGCAAATTGTGGGGCTGTTTTGAGTTGGTGGAATAGTAGCTTCTCAAGCAATTGCGGGTCATCGCTCGCGACAATATCGCTTTCGGCCAGACGGGTTGCCAGTTCTGCCGCGCCCTCCGCGGGCGTCAAGAAGCCACGCGAATGCTCGATGGTATTGGCGGCCACATCACTGAGAAGATCGCGTGCGTGGGTCAAGAGCGCCTTTTCTGACGTGACATATGATGAGGTCACCACGGTAATCACCGCAATAAATTGTAATCCTGCCAAACAAACTGCAAGTACGAGGCCCAAAGACAGTCTCATGGTGGCTCAGCCCTCTTTTGTCGATCCAAGTAATGCCCTGTAGGGCCGACCTATCGCTACCTGCGTGGCGAACCTTAACGCAAAATTCTACCGCCTGCGAATGATAAAATGATGGTCGTGGAAGTTCAAAGCGGCAGCTACGTCATAGGAAAAACTACCTATGTTGGAGCTGGGGCGGGGCGGGGCTATTGCGCCCCGACGCTCGATGATAACAAATGGCTTTCAAAATTGGATAACAAATGGCTTTCAAAATTGGTCAAGGGAGATATGCGATGACCTCTGAGACAATAGGATTTGTCGGTGTGGGATTGATGGGGCACGGGATGGCCAAGAACATCTTGGCGGGTGGCTATGAGGTCACGGTGATTGCCCATAACAATCGCGCGCCTGTCGAGGATCTGGTGGGGCGTGGTGCGATCGAGGCGAATTCCCTAGCCGAGCTGGGGGCGGCATCTTCTATCGTTTTCGTTTGTGCTCCCGGCTCCCCTCAGGTGGAGGCGATTGTGACAGAGCTTGCGCCCAGCATGACCAAAGGCTCGGTAATCGTGGATTGCTCGACATCTGATCCCGTATCGACGGCGAAGCTGGCCGCATTGCTTGACGAGCAGGGGCTAAGTCTGGCGGATGCGCCATTGGGCGGCACGCCGGTTCAGGCCGAAGAGGGCACTTTGTCGGCGATGGTTGGTGCTAGTGACGCCGTGTTTGCGCGGATAAAACCGGTAATAGAAACATGGGCCAGAACTATGATTGTGCATATCGGCACCGTCGGCGACGGGCACCGCATGAAACTTTTGAACAATTTTTTGTCGCTTGGATATGCAGCCTTGTATTCCGAGGCTTTAGCCCTGTCAGAGAAGGTGGGCATTTCAACAAAACGGTTTGACAGCGTGATCCGTGGCAGTCGTATGGATTGCGGTTTTTATCAGACTTTCATGGGATATGCGGTTGACGGTAATCGGGAGGCCCATAAATTCACCTTGACCAACGCGCTCAAGGATCTGAAATACCTAGAAAGCATGGCCGATGGCGTCGGCTTGGCCAATCCTGTAGGCAACGCGGCCAAAAACGCATTTGCTATGGCCCATGCGACTGGTGGTGACGGGCCAGAAGACTACGTGCCGCATCTGGTTGACTTTGTTGCGCGCCAAAACGGTGTTGCGCGGGAAGGGTGAAAACGTCTGTGAATGTCGTCTTTGGTTTCGCTGATTGGGTGGGAAACACACTCACGCAGCGGACGTTAGATTTCGTTTGGGAGCAAAAGTTTACAAATCGCTCACGTCTATGTGAAAGTTAATGAGCGACTAATTGTTGTTTAGAGCCGACGGAGACACATGTTAAACCCGTAACAAGATTAAGTTTGAAATCTTAAACGTGGATAAAAAAGAGGAGAGATAGCGCATGGCTTCAATAGCTTTGAGGATCCCGCGGCCCTATTCGGCGCGGATTTTTGCGGTTGCAGTGGCGTTTGTGGCGGGCACTGCGATGTTCCTGCAAACCTACATGGCCGAGGCGCAGGGTCGCCCCGATAGTCTTGCTGATTTAGCGGAACGGATCAGCCCGGCGGTGGTGAATATCACGACCTCCACTACAATTGCACAGACGGAGGAACGTCCGGTGATCCCCGAGGGCTCCCCACTTGAGGACTTTTTCCGAGATTTCATGGACCAACAGCGACGGCCGGATCAGGGTCCACGACGCGGCTCAGCGCTTGGCTCTGGCTTTGTGATCTCCAATGATGGTTATATCGTCACTAACAACCATGTGATCGACAAAGCCGATGAGATCATTATCGAGTTTCTCGACGGTGATGAGTTGGAGGCCGAGATCATCGGTGTTGATCCCAAAACCGACATTGCATTGCTCAAGGTTGAGCCATCCGGTGCGCTTCCTTTCGTCGAATTTGGCGACAGTGACGTGGCCCGTGTGGGCGATTGGGTCATGGCGATTGGTAATCCATTGGGACAAGGGTTCTCGGTATCGGCGGGTATTATCTCGGCGCGTAACCGGGAACTTCGTGGTTCTTATGACGATTTCATTCAAACTGATGCGGCGATCAACCGTGGAAACTCGGGCGGACCACTTTTCAACATGGAAGGTGATGTGATCGGAGTGAATACCGCGATTTTGTCACCCAATGGAGGGTCAATCGGGATTGGGTTCTCCATGTCCTCGGCTGTTGTGAAGAATGTCGTGGCGCAACTTCAGGAGTTCGGTGAGACCAAGCGCGGTTGGCTTGGTGTGCGCATTCAGGACGTTGAAGAGGATGTGGCAGAGGCTCTGAAATTGTCTGATGCGCGCGGTGCTTTGGTCACTGATGTGCCCGATGGTCCTGCCAAAGAGGGCGGTATTCTAGCCCGTGATGTGATCTTGACCTTTGATGGCAAGGACATTGAGGATATCCGGTCACTGGTTCGGATCGTTGGCGACACGCAGGTGGATAAAACCGTTGATGTGGAGGTTTTCCGCGACGGCGAGATGGTGACCTTGGCGGTGAAAGTAGGTCGTCTTGAAGAGGCGAATACCCAGTTGGCCGCTGCCAGCCCGGAGGATGCGCCAGAGCCAACTGGTCCAGCCAATGTCATCGGTCTGGTGATCAGCGAGATTACTGATGAGCTGCGCGCGCAATTCGTGCTTGATGAGGATGCCCGAGGGGTGATTGTCATCGGTGTGGACGAGGACAGCGAAGCCTACGAGAAGGGCCTGCGTGATGGCGATCTTATTGCGGAAGTCGCGCAAGAGGCCGTATCTGATCCTCAGGACGTCGTGTCGCGCCTTAAGGCAGCGAAGGATGCCGGGCGCTCCTCGATCCTGTTGTTGGTGCGTAGGGGCGGCCAGCCACGCTTCGTGGCGGTTAATCCGGCCGGGTAAACCTACGTTGATGTTAAGCTGAAAGGCCGGGTGTTCTGCCCGGCCTTTTACATTGTTTGTGGTGAGTAAGCGCGGGACCCTCTAAGCCTCACCGTCAGATGCCCAGATCAGGACGTGGTATGATGG
>CAKZTM010000002.1 GCA_937920555.1 uncultured Paracoccaceae bacterium
ATGCGCTCGATCCCGGCCGCATCGCGGGTCACAACCGCGTTCCAGTCAGTGCCTTTGGTGAAGGCCAAGCTGCGTTCGCCATCCGGGATTGAGATTTGCGCGGGCGAGGTGTCGGGCTCGTTGGTGCGCATAAACGTCATGACAATCACGCTGACGATGGTTATCAGCCCTAGGATCATCGTGGTGGTGAGCACGATCACCAGCCAGCGCAAAAATCGGAGCCGCGGGGGCTCGGGCTGGTCGGGTGTGGAGGACTGGGTCATGACAGGCGATAAACCCCTTGAGATAGAGTTGGTGTTGGGGGAGGCCCCCGGTGGGCGTCTTGATAAGGCACTCGCCCGCGTTGTTCCAGAGGGTGTGACCCTGTCGCGGTCCCGGCTGGTGGCGTTGATCCGGGAGGGTGCGCTGCGCACCCCCGGTGGTGCGGTCGTGGATGACCCAAGGGGCAAGCCTGAGCCGGGCATGCGGTTTGTTCTAAGTTTGCCCGCGCCTGAGGATATCGAGGCGGGCCCGGAGAATATTGCGCTTGATGTGATCCACGAGGATGCGGAGTTGATCGTGGTCAACAAGCCTGTGGGCATGGTGGTGCATCCTGCCCCCGGCACCCCGTCGGGCACGCTTGTGAATGCGCTTTTGCATCATTGCGGTGATACCTTGTCGGGGGTTGGCGGGGCCAAGCGGCCGGGCATTGTGCACCGCATCGACAAGGACACGTCGGGCATTTTGGTGGTGGCCAAGAGCGACCGGGCGCATCAGGGGTTGGCGCGTCAATTTGCGGATCATTCGATCGAGCGGCTTTATGATGCGTTTGTGTGGGGGGTGCCATTGGCCTCGGACCCGCGATTATTGGGGCTTGGGGCGGCGCGATTTGAGGCCGGCGGTGTGCTGAAAATCACCGCCCCCATTGCGCGACACGCCCATGACCGCAAGAAAATGGCGGTGGTGACGTCCGGTGGGCGTCATGCGGTGACCCGCGCGGCATTGGTGGAGCGTTTCGGGGATATGGCCGCTCATGTGGAGTGTCAGTTGGAGACCGGTCGGACCCATCAGATCCGGGTGCACATGACCCATGTGGGTCATCCGTTGATGGGTGATCCGGTTTACGGGCGGGCGCGTACCATTCCCAAGACCGCATCGCACAAGACGCGCGAAATGCTGGCCGGGTTCACCCGTCAGGCGCTCCATGCGCGTCTATTGGGGTTTGTGCATCCTGTGAGCGGGCAGTCCATGTCATTTGAGGCCCACATGCCTGCGGACATGGTTGCATTGGCGTCGGTTTTGCGCGCCGGGTAGGGCGGGATTTGAGACGTGAGGTGGTACACGAAAGTCGTGATAGCGGTTAGGGGTTTTGGTCTTTCTTTCAACGGATAACGATTTGGAGAGGCATGATTTCAGCTCGTTATTGGAACTATTTCGCCCAAATCGCGTTAATATCGACGGAAAACGCATGATTAACCGTTTGTTCATAGAGATGTAACAGTTGGTCACAATAGAGACATTTCTGAACCGACGATTGGATTGCTAACATAGGTTGAACTGAACGATGAGCGTTCATATTTAGATTACGAGCCCACAAAACTACGGGGCTTGAGGAGGGCAGACTATGAGTTACGCAAAATTACCAGCGCCATCGCCGGAAGGTGGATTATCGCGGTATATGCAGGAAATTCGCAAATTTCCCATGTTGGAGCCTGATGAGGAGTTCATGTTGGCGAAAGCCTGGGTGGATCATCAGGACAAGGACAGTGCGCACCGTTTGGTGACGTCGCATCTTCGTTTGGCGGCTAAGATCGCTATGGGGTATCGCGGCTACGGTTTGCCCACGGCGGAGGTCGTCTCGGAGGCGAATGTCGGTTTGATGCAGGCGGTTAAGCGGTTTGATCCTGACAAGGGTTTCCGGTTGGCGACATACGCTATGTGGTGGATCCGCGCCTCCATTCAGGAATATATCCTGCGGTCGTGGTCGCTCGTGAAAATGGGTACCACCTCGGCGCAAAAGAAACTGTTTTTCAATCTTCGCAAGGCCAAGAACAAGATCGGGGCTTTGGAAGAGGGCGAGTTGCGTCCTGAAAACGTGGCTGAGATTGCCCGTCAGCTTAATGTGACCGAGGCCGAAGTGATCTCCATGAACCGGCGTATGTCCGGTGGTGATGCCTCTTTGAACGCGCAGGTCAGTGCGGACGGGGAAGGTGTGGCTGAGTGGCAGGATTGGCTCGAAGATGAGGATGCGGATCAGGCGGCTGATTATGCGGAGCGCGACGAGTTGGACACGCGGCGCGATTTGCTGATGTCGGCCATGGAAGGTCTCAACGAGCGCGAGCGGCATATTTTGACCGAGCGGCGTTTGATGGACGAGCCCAAGACCTTGGAGCAACTCAGCGCGGTTTACGACGTGAGCCGTGAGCGCATCCGTCAGATTGAGGTGCGCGCATTTGAAAAGTTGCAAAAGGCGATGCGCGAGATGGCGGCGGACAAAGGTATGGTGCCATCTGTCAATTAGGTTGGGTGCCAAGTGAATGGTGCAGGCGGTCCCGGAAGCGGGGCCGCTTTTATTTTCGCTACGATTTGACGCCAGTGATTTTAAGTGGTGCGCTTGTGGCACCGCGCCTTTTGGTAACCTGATCTTATGGTGCGTGGATTAGACCAAACGAGACTGCAATTTTGGTGCCTTGGGGGTTTCGGCGGGGTGAAGGCTCGGCTATGTTGTGCCGAACCCTTGACGGGACACAATTTGAACCCCACATCGATAGAAATGGGGTGGATCTGTTGCTGAATATTCGGGACAGCTTCGCCAGCTTAATAAGGATATAGTATGACCGAGCAAACGCACGTCACTTTCCCCGTACTTCCGCTCAGAGATATTGTGGTGTTTCCACACATGATTGTTCCGCTTTTTGTTGGGCGCGACAAGTCTGTTCGGGCGTTGGAGGCGGTGATGAAAGAGGATCAGCAGATTTTGCTGACCAGCCAGAAAGATGCTTCTGACAACGACCCGGAGGCGGAAGATATTTACCGCGTTGGCGTTTTGGCCAGCGTATTGCAGCTGTTGAAGCTGCCCGACGGCACTGTGAAAGTGCTGGTCGAGGGCCGGGAGCGGGTGCGCATCACCGAGTTTCTGGACAATGAGGATTATTTCGAGGCCAATGCGGAGTTGATTGGCGACGCGGTTGAAACCGGCGACTCTATTGAGGCGCTGATGCGTTCGGTCTCTACCGAGTTCAAACGCTATGCCAAGCTGAACAACAATGTGCCCGAGGAGGCGTTGGCCTCCATTGAGGATGTGGATGATCCGTCAAAGCTGGCGGACACGGTTGCGGGCCATTTGGGCGTCAAGCTTGAGGAAAAGCAGACCATTTTGGAGTTGGATGCCGTGTCCGAGCGTTTGGAGCGGGTCTACGGGTTGATGCATTCGGAAATGTCCGTGCTCAAGGTCGAGAAAAAGATCAAGACCCGCGTGAAGTCGCAAATGGAGCGGACCCAGCGCGAATATTACCTCAACGAGCAAATGAAGGCGATCCAGAAGGAGCTTGGCGAAGGGTCCGAAGGGCAGGATGAGACGTCCGAATACGAGGGCCGGCTTGCTGAGACCAAATTCACAGCGGAGGCCAAGGAAAAGGCCGAGGCTGAGTTGAAAAAGCTCAAGAACATGTCGCCCATGTCTGCGGAGGCTACGGTCGTTCGCAATTATCTGGACTGGATGTTGTCGATCCCTTGGGGCGTGAAATCGCGCGTCAAAAAGGATCTCAACAAGGCGCAGGTGGTTCTGGACAACGATCATTACGGGCTTGAGAAGGTCAAGGAACGGATTGTGGAATATTTGGCGGTGCAGGCGCGCTCGTCCAAGTTGCGCTCGCCGATCCTGTGTCTGGTGGGCCCTCCGGGGGTTGGTAAAACCTCGCTCGGCAAATCTGTGGCCAAGGCTACGGGGCGTGAGTTTATTCGTATCTCATTGGGCGGTGTGCGTGATGAAAGCGAAATTCGCGGCCATCGGCGGACTTACATCGGGTCCATGCCCGGCAAGATCATTCAGTCGATGAAAAAGGCCAAGACGACAAATCCGCTGATCCTCTTGGATGAGATTGACAAGATGGGTCAGGATTTCCGCGGTGATCCGGCATCTGCCATGTTGGAGGTTTTGGACCCTGAGCAGAATTCGACCTTTGTGGATCACTATATGGAGGTGGAATATGACCTCTCGAATGTGATGTTCCTGACCACGGCGAATTCCTACAACATGCCGCGTCCGCTTTTGGACCGGATGGAGATTATTTCGCTGTCGGGTTACACGGAGCAGGAAAAGCTGGAGATCGCCAAGCAGCATCTCTTGGACAAGCAGATCAAGGGGCACGGCCTGAAAAAGGGCGAGTTTGCTGTGGACGACGAGGCGATCCGCGACATTATCCGGTATTATACCCGTGAGGCGGGTGTGCGGAATCTGGAGCGCGAACTGGCCAAGTTGTGCCGTAAGGCGATCACTGAGATTGTGAAGAAGACCGCTGAGAGTGTGACGGTGACGCCCGAGAAGCTGGATGAGTATCTGGGTGTGCGTCGGTTCAAATACGGGCTTGCGGAGGAAAGTGATCAGGTCGGTGTGACAACCGGTTTGGCATGGACCGAAGTGGGCGGTGATTTGCTGTCGATTGAGGCGCTTCGTCTGCCCGGCAAGGGTCGGATGAAGACCACAGGCAAGTTGGGCGATGTGATGA
This sequence comes from uncultured Paracoccaceae bacterium, assembly GCA_937920555.1. GTDB lineage: Bacteria > Pseudomonadota > Alphaproteobacteria > Rhodobacterales > Rhodobacteraceae > CAKZTM01. The sequence goes on from CAKZTM010000002.1 coordinate 4,707, forward strand.
AGGAAAGCATTGATGCGGCCAGCTCGTTCGTGCGCTCCAAGTCGACCACGCTTGGCATCAAGCCGCCTGAGTTTGAGAAGATCGACATTCACGTGCATGTGCCTGACGGGGCGACGCCCAAGGACGGGCCAAGTGCCGGTATTGCGATGGTGACTTCGATTGTGTCGGTTCTGACGCAAATTCCGGTGCGCCGTGATATTGCTATGACCGGCGAGGTGTCTTTGCGCGGCAATGTGTTGCCCATTGGCGGCCTCAAGGAGAAGCTTTTGGCGGCCTTGCGCGGCGGCATCAAGAAAGTGTTGATCCCCAAGGACAACCTCAAGGACCTGCGCGACATTCCTGATGTTGTGAAGGACGGTTTGGAGATTGTCGCGGTGTCCGATGTGATGGATGTGTTGGAGCAGGCATTGATTGATATGCCCGATGCCATTGAGTGGGATGAGGCGGCGGAAGCGGCTGCGGCGGCTGCGGCGGCAACCTCCAAGGGCGAAGGCCCGACGGTCGCGCATTAAAGCGATTTGCTGACAAAACGGGTTGCGCGTCCTCAATCGGGATGGGCAACCCCTTCGACAATGAGCATTTTACGCAGCATCGCTGCGGCATTGGCCTCAAGGGCTGGCGCATACGCCTCTGACCGATACCACTCTTTAGCAGCTGCGATTGAGGGAAACTCCACGATCACGAGTGTTTCCGGGGACCAGTCCCCCTCCAGCAGTGTTAGGGCACCGGCCTGAGCCAAATAGCGGCCTGCGAACTGCTCAACGGTTCCTTCGGCCAGTTTCAGATAATTCATCAAAGCGGCGCGATCGCGCACGCTAACATCGCAAATGAGATATGCGGACATGTGGTGTCCTCCTTAGATCGATTGGTGTGATTTTGAAGGTCGCGGCGAGATTTTTCGTCAATTTGTGACCCCGGTGGAAATTGGTTAAGCTGGTCCCACTTATCCCCACACCAAAGGTCCCATATCATGATCAAGAAAAAAGAAATCGTTGAGCATGTCGCGGAGACAACCGAGCTTAACAAGCGTCAAGCCCGCGAAGGGTTGGAGACGGCATTGGCCTTCCTGCATGCCCAGCTCAAAGCTGGCGAAGAAGTGCAAATCCCGCCATTGGGTAAGATCCGGGTGGTGGTTCAAAATGATGGCACCTCGCGCGAAAAGACCGTTTACCGGCTGATTTTGCAAAAGCCTAAAGTTGAGAAAGACGCCCAAGACGAGGCGCCGGCTGCTGACGCCGACGCCGACGCCTGACTGTCGGCACCTGTCACCTCAAGAGCCCCACATCGCGCGCCAGGTGGCGATTGCGCGTGAGTGCCTCGACATCTTGGCGGTGGCGGATGCTGGCGATCTCATGACAAATCTCAGCGCTGGCGCCATTCTGCCATAGATCGTGGCGCAAGCCTGTCGTGCAAATCTCAGCCATATCGGGTCGTTTGGGTCTCGAAGACATCATATTTCTCCTTGAATTTTGGTGTTGATAATTGCACCGTAGTTCCTCAAGTTAGCTTGAGATCAAGAGAAAAATGCCAAAACGAATGCCCAATGATCTTAGTGTCGGTGACGTGGCCAAGCGGGCCGGTGTCGCGGTGTCCACATTGCATTACTACGAGGCGGAGGGGTTGATCCAAAGCTGGCGCACCCCGGCCAATCACCGCCGTTACGACCGCGCGGAGTTGCGCCGGATTGCAATTATTCGCGTGGCCCAATCGGTGGGTGTGCCTTTGGCAGAGATCAAGTCGGCGCTGGATACAGTGCCGCGCGACCGCAAGGTCACGGCCCAGCAATGGGAGGCGGTCTCGCGCCGCTGGCAAGCGCGGCTGAGCGAGCGGATCGGTCTTTTGGAGCGCCTTCGCGATCAGCTTGGCTTTTGTATTGGCTGTGGTTGTCTGTCGCTCAAGTCCTGTCCGCTTTACAATGCAGGTGACGGTTTGGCGGTCCATGGGCCCGGTCCGCGCCGTTGGCATGGAGATAGCTTGGAAAAACCTGAAAATTGATCTTGCAGGGCGGTGTACAATGGCGTTAGAAGGCGCCTCAGATCGGGTGATTAGCTCAGTTGGTAGAGCGCTTCGTTTACACCGAAGATGTCGGGAGTTCGAGTCTCTCATCACCCACCATTCCCCTTAGATCGTTGTGACGGCCTCTGGCGCTTGGGTCAGCTTGTGTGTCATGGGTGGTCGATGATTGAAGATTTCTCCATATCTTTCGCGACCATGTTCGTGATGATCGATCCCATTGGGTTGACGCCGATGTTCGCGGCTTTGACCGCAGGGTTGAGCCTGCGGGCGCGCATGACTGTGGCGATGCGCGGTATTTTGGTGGCCGGTATCATTTTGGCCATCTTTGCGCTTGTGGGCGATCAGTTTCTCAAAGTGATCGGGGTGTCTTTGCCCGCGTTTCGCATTGCCGGTGGCATTATGCTGTTTTTGCTGTCCATCGAGATGTTGTTTCAAAAGCGCACCGAGCGGCGGGAAAAGGAAACCGGGGAGGCTTTGGGCGATCAGGACCCATCGGTGTTTCCGCTGGCCACGCCTTTGATTGCGGGCCCCGGTGCGATGGCGGCGATCATTCTTCTGGCCGCGGAGCATCAAAGCGGGTTTCAGGATCAAAGTGTGGTCTATTTGGCGACATTTGCGGTGCTGGTGTTGTGTTTCTTTGCGTTTTTGGCGACCGAGTTGATCGAGCGGCTTTTGGGCCCCACCGGCATCAAGGTTCTGACGCGTCTGTTTGGCATGTTGTTGGGGGCTTTGGCGGTGCAGTTCATTCTTGACGGGATTAGCGCCTATTGGGCGATCAGTCCGGCGACCGGCTAGGGGCGGTGCATGGCGCATTATCCAGACATTTATGTATTGCGACATGGTCAAACGGCTTGGAACCTTGCGGGGCGTTTTCAGGGGCACATGGACAGTCCGCTGACGCAAAAGGGGCGGCGTCAGGCCCATGAGCAGGGGCAATTGCTGGCCGGGCTGGATCTGGCGTGGGATCAGACGGATCTGTTTTGCAGCCCTCAGGGGCGCGCGGTGGAGACTGCGGAGATTGCTTTGGCGCTTGTCGGGCAAGAGGCGCGCCGGGATGCGCGGTTATGCGAGATTTCATTTGGTGCGTGGGAGGGGCTGACCTTGCCCAACATCGAGGCCGGTTGGCCCCATATCGATCACGCGGGCGATCCTTTTTTGTGGAATTTCGCCGCACCCGGCGGTGAGAGTTTTGGGGGGATGGCCCAGCGCTTGGGTGATTTTCTGGAGGAGTTGCAGCGTCCATCGGTCATTATTTGCCACGGGATCACCTCGCGGGTGTTGCGCGGTTTATGGCTTGGAGTGGACATGGAGGCCATGGGCGATTTGCCCGGCGGGCAGGGCTGCATTCACCACCTTTCGGCCCTTGGCCAGACCCAGATGCGACTTTGAACTTTTTTCACGACAATTGACCAATATCGCGCTTGACCGGGGCATTGAGCATCATTAGAACGCCCCAATACCGAAGAACCAGATCGGTATTGCGAAGTTCGCGGTTGTAGCTCAGCTGGTTAGAGTGCCGGCCTGTCACGCCGGAGGTCGCGGGTTCGAGCCCCGTCAACCGCGCCACTTCTCCCACGTCCTCAAAATTCAGATTGAATGTCGGGGGCCGCCTTTTGGGCGGCGGTGGTGTTTTTGCCAAGTCTTTTGGGATCGGCGCTGCTCTGTCGTGGTGGGCGTGGCGCGATATCATTTACAGATTTTTAACAAATCGCTCGAAACTGTGATTTACGTCACAGTTGTATCGCCCATCACCGGCTATCGTTTAAGTGATCGGCGGTAACTTCCCAGTCCCGCAGGTCGTCCCGCTAAGCGCTTATTTGTTAGGTGTGGGGGGTACTATCAAGTAGCTGCAATTATCGCAGTATATCTATTTTAGCAGCAGCACTTTTAAGCATCAGTGGGACCGGGCCGCAAAGCCCGGTCTTTTTGCATTTGCAGTTACGGTTGTGACCGCCGGTCCAACAGTGCATCGAGCGACAGCGGGCCTGCGCCGCGCACGACCAAGATCAACAGCAACACGGTCCAGATCAGCCGTTGGTCCAGAATTTTGGCATCAGGCACATTGTCAAACCAGCTTCCGATTGTCAGCGCGTCGGCGGCATGTCCGGTGATGTCCACAAAGCTGACCACGAACAAAAAGGCGATCATTGCAAGGCTTGCGGCCCGGGTGAACAGGCCCACCACGATCAGGGCGGGGATAATGAACTCGCCCCATGTGCCCAAGAGCACGACAAATTTGGAGAATGCGCCAAGTTGTGAGGGGTCGTAGCCTGCTGCCTCCATCTGTTTGGGGAGGATTTGGATATAGGCCCCTGCGGAGGGGGAGAATATGCCGAAAAATCCTTCGCCCAATTTGGTCAGGGCCGAGGACCACAGCCAGGTTGCGATGGTGGCGAAGAATGTGAAGCGGGCCAACGTGGAGATGAATGCGCCATCGATGAGGCGGGCGATTGGTCCGAGTATTCTATCTTCGAGCCGGTACAGAAATTGCATGATGGTTCCTTTTCTTATTGCTCTTGTATTTGGCTGATCAGTTGAGCGGTCAGCATGCCGCCAATGTTTTGGCCCAAGTCGAAGCCGGGTTCGGCGTTGGTTGCAATTTCCGCCGCATCTTGAAGGGTTTTACCTGATTGAAGGGCGTTTAGGAAGGCCGCGCCGCCTTGGGGCAGCAGTGTCATTTGCACCTCGTGCAAAGGCCGCGAGATCAGCACATCCTCGGCGCGCGGTTCTATCGGCGACCTGTCTTCGGTTGCGTTAAACCGCCAGATCGAGAAAATCGGGTGGTCCGAGGTGATGATCTGCACCGAGGCATGCAGCTTAAAGCGCAGGTCGCCCAAGCGCTCAGGTGCGATTTGTGACAGCGCATCGGGGCCTGTCACCGGGTCGTCTGCTGCGTGGTAGGCGGTTCGGCGGCCATGTTCCAGCCGCGCCATATCAGGCAGGTAGGGCAATTGTTGTGCAGGCTCGAAACCGGTCAGAAAATCGGCAAATCCGGCCCCGTAAAACATCATCAGGGGGGAGGTGGGAGGATGCAGGCGCACGTAATGGCCTGCGACCGCGTCGAAGAATTGCTCGCCCACCAGCTGTTTGATCACTGGAAATGCGTCCCCCATGGCCCCAATCAGTGATGTGACCACATTGTTGCGGTAAACATTGAAGCGTTTATCGGCGGGGGTGCCATCGGGTTGCACGACCCCTTCGGGCACGGGCATGTCCGGGTTCAAGAGCGCTTGTGTAAAGGCCGTTTGATCAGCCATGGGCCGTGACGTGGCTCAGGCTTGTATGGGCGCGGTTGGCCTCATCGCGCAAGACCGACCATTCGGGCACATCATTGTCCCATTCGATCAGGGTTGCGGTCGGGCCGGTCAAGGATAGCGCATAGTCATAGAGCGCCCAGACCGGATCGACGACCGGGTTGTTATGGGCATCGATCAAAAGTGGCGCGCCGGTCTCATCATGGTCTTCTTCATGGCCGCCCAGATGGATTTCCCCCACATGGTCAGTGGGGAAGGCATCGAGATATTCCTTGGGGTGATAATTCTGGTTGGTGGCTGACACAAAGACGTTGTTGACGTCCAACAGCATGCCACAGCCTGTGCGGTTCACGACTTCTTGCAAAAAGTCGGTTTCGCTCATGTCGGATTGGGCAAATTGCACGTATGTGGAGGGGTTCTCCAGCAGCATTTGCCGGCCCAGAACCTCTTGCACCTGATCCACATGATCGACCACTTTGTTCAGGGTCGCCTGATCATAGGGAACCGGCAAAAGGTCGTTGAGAAAGCCTGTGTCATGGGTCGACCAGGCCAAATGTTCGGAAAAGCTGGCTGGATTGAGCCAACCGGTGAGTTTTTTGAGCCGTGCGAGGTGATCCGCGTCAAGCGGTCCTTCGGAGCCTATGGACAGGCCAACTCCGTGGCACGAAATGGGAAAGCGTTCGGCGAGGTGACGCAGTTGCGCCAATTGTGGGCCGCCATCACCCATATAATTCTCGGCATGAATTTCCAGCCATGCGACCGGCCCGGCATTGTTTAGGATGTCATTGAGATGCTGGGGTTTGTATCCGACACCCACTGATGCAGGAAGGTCAGGTTTTGCACGCGCTGAGCCGTCTAACACGGGTGTCTCCTTAATATGTGGCCGGGTTCCGCCCCAAGAGGCGCGGAACCCGAGCAATTTTATGCAGGCAGATCGCGATCAAGAGCCTCAAGCGAACCTTTACGGTCGTCTGGAAGATCCATAGTCAAACATGTGCCCTCAGGAACCAGTTTCCATGCATTGCCCTGATAATCAACAGTAGATGTACCGGCGCAAGATGTGCCTGGGCCTGCTGCGCAGTCGTTCGCACCAGCAAGCGAAACGCCGTAGCACTTCTCGTTACCAGCAGCATTTGCGGTTGTTGCAGTGTAGGCGCCAAGTGCAGACGCAACTGCACCAGCTACAGCAATGCTTTTGAGAACTTTGTTGGACATGATTATTCCTCTCGGTTTTATTTAAACTGACGTCGTGTAGTCGACAGCCAAATCAATAGATGGGAAAAGATCACATGACACCTCACAACGGCGTTATATCACAGGTGATTGAAGGAACGTAATATTTGCCGGGGGTGGTGGATGTTTCGTCTTTACCTAGCAGCAACTGTTTTTTGGTATCTACTGTCGCGTGAGCAAATGAGGACGGTAATGAACCTATATTGTGTGCAAATTGACCTTTTAGACCACCAAAAGGCGTTATCTTTCGCCCATGCGGTGGACCAATGGTTGGGATATTTGCGCGATAAAGGGACCATTTCGGACTGGCGCATGTGCCGCCGGAAGCTGAATTTGGCCTCCGATTGTTACAAAGATTTTCTAATTGAGATTGAAGTTGACGACCTTGCGCAGCTGGATCGTGCGTTTCGGTTGATCGGATCAGACGATGAGGTGGCGGAAAAGTTGCACAATACGGTCCACCAGATGATTGGTGAGGCCACATATGGGTTGTACCGGCCCTTCCCAGACAGCGAGCGGGCTGAGCGCATGGCGATCTTATAGTGGTGTTCCCGCAGTCACAGCCCTCAGAAAGAGTATGGAATACCATAAGTTGGCTGGATTGAACAATTTCCCTTCTATATAGGTTGCGTCATGATTACAGATACCGAGGCGCTCCGCAGCTTTTGCCTGAAATGCGCAGACCATCCATTCGTTACGATCGATACTGAGTTTCATCGGGAACGGACTTATTATTCTCAGCTGTGTTTGGTGCAGATCGCGCATCCCGGTGATACGGATGACAGTGCGGTTTTGGTGGATGCCTTGTCGCCCGATCTGGATTTGGAGCCGCTTTACGAGTTGTTTCGCAACAAAGATGTGGTGAAGGTGTTCCATGCGGCCCGTCAGGATTTGGAAATTTTCTTTGTTGAGGCCGAAACATTCCCCGAGCCTTTCTTTGACACGCAGGTCGCCGCCATGGTTTGCGGTTTTGGTGAGCAGGTCGGTTACGAGACTTTGGTGCGCAAGATCTGCCGGGCCTCTTTGGATAAGTCCTCGCGGTTTACCGATTGGAAGCAGCGCCCGCTGACGGCCAAGCAACAGGCCTATGCGCTGGCAGATGTGACCCATCTGCGCGACATTTATCTGCACCTGAAGGGCGAGCTGGATAAATCCGGTCGTGCCTCATGGGTCGAGGAAGAGTTGGGCGTTTTGTTGAACCCGCAGACGTATATCGTCGAGCCGGATCAAGCGTGGCGCCGCATCAAGCTGCGCAACACCAACCGGCAGTTTCTGGCGATTGTGCGTGAGTTGGCGAAGTTGCGCGAGGAGTTGGCCAAGGAGCGTGATGTTCCCAGAAGCCGGATCATTAAGGATGATGCGTTGCTGGAAATTGCGGGCTCCAAGCCAAAGGACGTGCATGCATTGGGCAAGTCGCGGCTGTTGATGCGCGAAGGGCGGCGCGGCGATCTTGCCGATGCGCTTTTGGCGGCAATTGCGCGCGGTGTTAATTCCCCTCCTGAGGACGGCCCGGAGGTGCAATCGGTGGCGTCGCGAAAGCCGGGCAATGAGGGGCTGTGCGAGTTGTTGCGGGTTTTGCTCAAGGCCAAGGCGGAGGATGCGGGCGTGGCGCAAAAGCTGATCGCCACCAGCAGTGAGCTTGATCTATTGGCCGGTGATGTGGGGCAGGATTTGCCAGCACTCAAAGGCTGGCGCTACGAGGTGTTCGGCAAGGATGCCCAGCGGTTGATGGCCGGAGAAGTGGCCTTGTCGGCCGATGGAAGCAAGGTCAAGATCGTCGAGATTGTTTAAAGTGCCACCCCAAATGCGGGAGCCGGTTTTCGCGTGACATTGCGCGCGCACTCAGACGACCCCAGCGGTATCATTGTTTCTGGTCAAATGGACGCGGCTCCGGAGCTTGAGAGCGTCGGCCATTTATTCTAAAATCACATGGTGCGATACCTACCGCTACGATATCAGGTAGCTTGACCGGGTGGCGCCCTCGATAAAGGCGTTGCCGATTTTCAGGACGGCGCTTTAGCGGAGCCGGATTGTCACATCGTTTTGGGCACCTGTAATTGCCACGGAGCTGACCGATCGCAGGCGCGAATTGGGAATGAATGTGCCCACTGAAAGCGTCTGGCTGCCGCCTTGGGCGGTGGCACCGACGGGGGGTGTTACGCGAAACTCGTACCAGATTGTGCCATTGCCGTCGGGTTGTCCGAAATTCAACGGTCGCAGGCGGGTGGAGTGATAGCCCAAACCGGGCACTTCACCATCGGCGCGCACGATCACACCGGACGGGGTAAAGTCGAGCCGGGCGCGTGTGACGCGGGTGACATCAACTTTGCCGTCGTCAACGACTTTCGCCACAGGCGTTTGAGGTTCGCCGGTTTGCGATGCGGCCTCGGCGGCATCATCGGAGTTTAGCAGATTGAGCGGATTGAGCCGCTGAAATGTGTCGCTTGTTCCCGCGCATGAGCTCAGAGCGCAAATTGCCAGAACTGCCAAATATCGACCCGTCATCATTCCCCCAGAAAACGCGGCTATTTTTGCCATCCAAACACACCAAACGGCGGAGGGAAAGGGACCAATTGGCAACCGCTGTGCGTTTTGTCCCGATTGCGACTGGACCGGGGGCAGTGGAAGGCATAGATCATGCGCATCACAGGCAAGGTAGGCTAAAATGTCCGAGAGTTTTGAAGACATTGCGGAGAATTTCGACTTTTTGGATGAGTGGGAAGACCGCTACAGATATGTAATCGAGCTTGGCAAGGCGTTGCCTGCGATGGACGCGGCTTTGCAAATCCCGGCCACCAAGGTGGATGGTTGTGCCAGTCAGGTCTGGATTGCACCGGACATCAAGGGGCAGGGGGCGTCGGCGCGGATCTCGTTTTCGGGGGCGTCGGACGCGATGATCGTGCAGGGGCTAATTGCGATTTTGCACGCGCTTTACAGCGGCAAGACTGCGCCCGAGATTTTGGAGATTGACGCAAATCAGGCTTTGGCGGGGCTTGGGTTGGATCAGCATTTGTCGTCGCAGCGGTCCAACGGGCTCAAAGCGATGATCACGCGCATCCGCGAGCTGGCCTCGCGGGCCATAGAGACCGCATGAATTTTAGAGTTTAGGAGTAGTTGGAATGACGAATTTGCTTGAGACGATGTTGGCTGATCGCGGTTGGTTGTTGGGGGACGGGGCCACGGGCACGAACCTTTTCAATCTGGGGTTGGAGGCCGGCGAGGCACCTGAGCTGTGGAACTTTGATGAGCCGGGCAAGATCAAGGCGCTCTATGAGGGGGCGATCTATGCGGGCTCGGACATATTTCTGACCAACACATTTGGCGGTAATGCGTCGCGGTTGAAGCTGCACGGGTTGGAAAAGCGGGTTCACGAGGTCAACAAAGTGGCCGCCGAGATCGGTCGCGAGGCGGTAGATGCGTCGGGTCGGCAGGTGATTGTGGCCGGTTCCATGGGGCCGACCGGCGAGATTATGCAGCCCGTTGGCACGCTCAGCCACGCGGATGCGGTGGAGATGTTCGAGGAGCAGGCGCGCGGTCTGGTGGACGGTGGTGCGGATGTGCTTTGGGTTGAGACCATTTCGGCCCCTGAGGAGTTTGCAGCCGCCGCCGAGGCGATTGGCCGGGTCGGTGCCCCTTGGGTTGGCACCATGTCGTTCGATACGGCCGGGCGCACGATGATGGGGCTGACATCTGTGAATATGGTGGAGATGGTTGACGGGCTTGACCATGCGCCGATTGCTTTTGGGGCCAATTGCGGTGTCGGGGCGTCGGATTTGTTGCGCACGGTTTTGGGTTTTTCATCGACTAAGACCAAGCGGCCGATTGTGGCCAAGGGCAATGCGGGCATTCCCAAATATGTGGACGGTCACATTCATTATGATGGCACGCCGGAGTTGATGGCGGAATATGCGCTTTTGGCTCGTGATGCCGGTGCGATGATTATTGGCGGGTGTTGTGGGACAATGCCGGTTCATCTGGAAAAGATGCGTGCGGCGCTTGAAAACACGGCCCCGCGTCCGCGCCCTGATCTGGAGGCGATCACGCAGGCTTTGGGCGGGTTTTCATCCCCCGAAGACGGCACGGAGGCGAAATCGGCCATTGCCCCGCGCGAGCGTCGCCGGCGCCGGAGCCAAGCCTAGAACAGCGATAGCTGTGCGGCCCGTCCGGGCACTTTGAAAAGGTCGGTGCGCAGGGGCGGCTTTTGCTTGTCCATGCGCAGGCGTTTGGCGGTCAAACGAAACCGGCGCGCGAGCAGTTCGGCCTCGATCCCGCGACCGGTCATGCGTGCGCCCCATTTCGGGTCATAGTCTTTTCCGCCGTGAAAACCCTGCACTGCGCGCATCACCTTGGCGGCGCGGTCGGGATAATGTTCGTCCAGCCAATCGCGAAACAGGTCCGCCACCTCCAGCGGGAGCCGGAGTGCGACATAAGAGGCGGATGTTGCACCGGCATTTGCGGCTGTTTCGATCAGGGTTTCCAATTCGTGATCCGTCAGCCCCGGAATGACCGGCGCGATCATCGCATGCACCGGGCAGCCTGCGTCGCGCAAAGCGGTGATCATCTTCAGGCGCATGGCAGGTGCGGCGGCTCTTGGTTCCATCTTGCGAGACAGTTTTGCATCAAGCGTGGTCAGCGAAATGCCGACGCGGGCGATGCCGGATTTGCCCATTTCGCCCAATATATCCAAATCGCGCCGGATCAGCGCCCCTTTGGTCACGATCCCGACCGGGTGCTGAAATTCATGCAGGACTTCCAAAATACCGCGCATGATCCCAAACTGGTCCTCGGCCGGTTGATAGGCATCGGTATTGGTGCCAATGGCGATCATTTTGGGCTGGTATTTTGGCCGGGATAATGTGGCGCGCAGCAACTCGGCGGCATTTGGTTTGACCATAATCTGGGTCTCAAAATCCAAGCCCGGCGAGAAGCCCAGATAGGCGTGGGTGGGCCGCGCAAAGCAATAAATGCAACCATGTTCGCAGCCCCGGTAGGGATTGACCGAGCGGTCGAACCCCACGTCCGGTGAGGTGTTATGGGCCAATATGGTTCGGCTAAGATCGGTGTGGAACCGGGTGCGGGTGATCTGGCGGTCCGTGTCCTTGTGCCAGCCATCATCGAAATCGGCGCGGCTTTGAGGCTCGAACCGGGGGGAGGGATTGGTGGCGGCACCGCGACCGGGGCGGTTTTGCGGGTCCACAAATGGAGAGGTTTTGGACATTTGGAGAGGAGAACACAACAAGAACAAACTGTAAAGTGCGGAGGTCTTTGCGGGGTGGCGGAATTATGTGGGTTCTGCGCGTACGCAGCGTCGCGGATTAACAACAGCTGGCAAACAGTCGGATTGCGGCGTAATAATGTCGTTTGCTGTTGAGAGCAAAGCCGCTATCACACCCATTGTCAGGTAACCCTGATGCTTGCCATCGCGTAACAAGGATACTCACGGATGTCTGAAGAAGATGATATTGTTCTGAGCGAACTTCCCGATGACGAGCTGGTTCAGCAGATGCATGACGATCTTTATGATGGTCTGGCTGACGAGATTTTGGAGGCGGTCAATATCCTGCTGGAACGCAAGTGGGAGCCTTACAAGATTTTGACCGAGGCTTTGGTCGAAGGCATGCGGATCGTCGGTATCGATTTCCGAGACGGCATCTTGTTTGTGCCCGAAGTGCTTTTGGCGGCCAATGCCATGAAGGGCGGGATGAAGATTCTCAAGCCGCTTTTGGCTGAGACCGGTGCGCCGCGTTTGGGCAAGATGGTGATCGGCACGGTAAAGGGTGACATTCACGATATCGGCCAGAACCTTGTGACCATGATGATGGAAGGTGCCGGTTTTGAGGTGATGAATATCGGGATCAACAACCCGGTTGAGAATTACGTCGATGCTTTGAAGGAATTTGATGCCGATATTCTGGGAATGTCAGCGCTTTTGACCACGACCATGCCCTATATGAAGGTCGTGATTGATACGATGAAGGATTTGGGCATCCGCGATGATTATGTGATTTTGGTGGGCGGCGCACCACTGAACGAAGAGTTCGGCAAAGCCATTGGGGCGGATGCGTATTGCCGTGATGCGGCTGTGGCTGTTGAGACCGCCAAAGAATTTATGGGCCGCAAGCACAACCAGCTATCGGCGTAAAACACCGGGCAGGGTGCGTGCGCGACGCACCCCGGATGTGTTGCGTTTAGGTGAACTCGCCCCGGCTTAGCGCATATTTGGCCATCTTCTCATTGAGCGTGCGGCGCGGAAGCGTCAGTTCGGCCATAACGCTGGCGATCGAGCCTCTGTGGCGGCGCAGCGCGTTCTCGATCAGCATTTTCTCGAACGCTTCCACATGTTCTTTCAGTGGTCGCTCATCTGCGGTGGGCGTGCCGGTTTCCCCGCTTTCATCATTGAGGATGGAGGTCACGGTTTCTGTGCCGCGGCGATAGCGCAGCACGATCCGCTCGGCCAAGTTGATGATCTGGCGCACGTTTCCGGGCCAGTCCGCGCTGAGCAGCAAAGCGGCATCTGCGGCGGACAATTCGGGGGTCTCGCAGCCGTATTCTTCGGAGAACCTTTGGGCGTATTTGTTGAACAAGGTCAAAATGTCCTCGCCCCGGTCCCGCAGCGGAGGCACGTCCACTTGCAGTCCGGTTAGGCGGTAAAACAGATCCGGGCGCAGCGCTTTTTCCACCGGATCGGTTTCCCCGCGCACAACGGTTATGGTCGAGATCACCCGGAATGTGGGCTGGTCATCAACGGCCGCGCGCTCATCTGCATTGAGTGCTGCAAGAAGGGCGGTTTGAGAGCCTTCTTCGAGCGCGTCGATATTCTCCAGGCACAAGGTGCCGCCTGCATTGGTACCAAACACTGCGTCGCTTTCGCTTTCGGTGGTGCCAAACAAACGGGCGTTCAGTTCCGCCTCGGACAGGGCTGCGCAATCGATGGCAACGTAAGGTTTGCCCTGTTTGGGCCCGCAAGCATGGAGCGCATGGGCGACAATGGATTTGCCGGTTCCGGTCTCACCTTTGATCAGCACCGGCCCGTCGGCCTGCGCAAGGTCCAAAATATCTTCGCGCAACTGGTTCATGATCGGGCTGGAGCCGATCAGCTTTTTGAGCAAAACAGTGCCATCGGACAGTTCCCGGCGTAATGTGCGATTGTCGAGCATCAGGCGGCGGGTTTGGCCTGCCCTGCGCACCAAATCGGCCAGTCGTTCAGGATCGAAGGGCTTTTCAATGAAATCAAATGCGCCGATGCGCATGGCTTCAACGGCCATTTGCACATCGCCGTGGCCCGTGATCAGGATCACCGGCAAATTGGCGTCGATGGAGTGGATGCGGCGCAAAAGTTCCATCCCGTCCATGCCGGGCATGCGTATGTCAGAGATCACCACCCCGTCAAAATCCGGGTTGATCACCGGCAGCACCTGAGTGGCGCTATCATAGGTGTCGGTGTTGAAACCCGACAGCACCATGAATTGCGAAATTGAGCGACGCATATCTTCTTCGTCGTCAACAATCAGCACATGTGTTTTCTCAGCCATAACGTTTCCTATTCAGCAGCGAGAGGTTCTGCACCTATCCGTGGCAGCTGCAATTCGAAAGTGGCGCCGCCGCCGTCACGATTTCTGGCGGTTAATCGCCCACCCAGCTCAGACGCGATGCCTGCCGATATCGCCAAGCCGAGGCCGACGCCTTCACCGGGTTTCTTGGTGGTGTAAAAGGGTTCAAACAGGTTTTCGGGGTCCGCAATGCCGTGGCCGCAATCACGCACGGCAAGGGTGACGGTGTCGCCAATCGTCAGCAAAATATCGATATGGGGCCTATCGACGGATTTCATCGCATCAAGTGCGTTGCGCAGCAGGTTCACGATGATCTGTTCAATGCGCAGCGGGTCGGCCATGACCATGGCAGGCTCGTCGGGCACGGTTCGGGTTATCTCAATCCCGCCTTGGCCCAGTTGCGGTGCCATCATGGAAAACGCGGCACTCAGGGGAACTTTGACATCCACGGGGATCATATCATCGGTGGATTTGCGGGCGAAGGATTTGAGTTGGCGGGTGATTGCCCCCATGCGGTCGAGCAAATCTTCGACCCTCTGAAAGCTCGATTCTGCCTCATCGGGGCGTTTGCGTTGCAACAACAGCCGCGCGCCGGCCAGATAGGTGCGCATGGCCGCCAGCGGTTGATTAAGCTCGTGGCTGACCGCCGCAGACATTTGCCCCAATGCGGCCAGTTTGGATTGCTGGGCGAGGCTTTGTTCGGCCACTTCGAGGTTTTTCTCGGCCTTTTTGCGCTCGGAGATCTCTTGCTGGAGACGGGAGTTCAGCAGGCGCAGATCCTCTGATTCTTTACGCAAACGACGCGACACGCGGGTGGAGGCGCGCGACAGCAGGTAAAACGCAAATGCCGCAATAATGGCGAACACCATGGTTTCCATCGCCAAAATGCCGTTCACGCGGGCCCGCACCCCTTCGAGGGTTTCAAGATAGTTCAGCTTCCAGCCCTGAAACCCGATCTTGGTTTCAACCCGCAAGAGCGCATTGCCATCCACGTAGGAAAACGCCTGATTGCGGCGATTGAAGTTGAAATCAAGCACCCGAGTGCCCGGCGCGCTTGTGGCATTATCGGTGATAAAGTCTTGAATTTTAGAGTTTTTCCAAAGCGGGTTGGAGGACAAAAGCACGTTGTCTTCGCTGTCGGTCACAAAGACCTGCCGCCTGCGCCCGCCCCAGCGTTCCTCTAGCCTTTGCAGGTCGGCTTGCACAACGATGACACCGAGTGTGGTCGCACTTTCGCCGATGCGGCGTGAGAAGAAAAAGCCGGGCTGATCCTGATCGGGTTTGATGGATGTAAACGAGGTGCTGGTCAGGCGGAGCGCCTGGCTGAAATAGGGTTGGGTGGAGTAATCGGTGCCAATGAGCCTGCGATCGGAGGCGGCAACCGTGCGGCCGTCCTTGTCGAGCAGAAATACCGATGCGGCCTCCGTCTCCTCCAAAAAGGAGATCAGGTGTCGTGACGTGTTTTGGAATGTGCTGGTTTGCAGGGCCGTGATCAGGGTTTGATCTTTGGCCAAAATAAGCGGAATAACCCGCTGTTTTTCCAAGGCCGCGGCGATATTGCCCGAATAGAGCGTGGAGCGGACCGCGGCATCAATGCGCGCGCTTTCGGTAAATCTGGTGGTGAAATAATTGTTCGAGAACCACAAAATCGCGGTCATCAAAAACAGTGCTGATGCGATCATGAAGCGCATCATCTTGTAAAATGATGCGACTTTACCGTCTGAGGTTACGTCCGGATGTGCCATATCAGATGTCCCTTGGCGGGGCCAAAGCCAGGGTGGTCGGGATATGGAAGCACTGGGTCACGGGCGCTTAGGCATCTGCGAGCGAGGACATCAGGCCCTCAAAGAGTTTTGCGCCGTCGCGCCCGCCAAGAGCGGGATCGTTGAGCCGCTCTGGATGCGGCATCATCCCCATGACGCGGCGGTTTTCGGACAATATGCCCGCAATATCTGCGACTGAACCGTTTGGGTTATCCTCGTAGGTGAACGCAATTCTGTCCTCGCCTTTGAGGCGGGCCAAAAGCGCGTCATCGGCCAGATAATTGCCGTCGTGATGGGCAATCGGGATGGTGATTTTCTCGCCCTGATTATAGCCGTTTGTGAACAGGCTTTGGGAGGTCTCCACCTTCAGTGCAACGTCTTTGCAGATATATTTCAGCCCCGCGTTGCGCATCAAAGCGCCGGGCAGGAGGCCGGTTTCCACAAGCACCTGAAAGCCGTTGCAAATGCCCATAACGATGCCGCCGCCATTGGCGAAGTTGATCACCGATTGCATGATCGGTGCGCGCGCGGCAATCGCACCGCAGCGCAAATAGTCGCCAAAAGAGAACCCACCGGGGATGCCGACAAAATCGACGCCCGCAGGCAGGGCGGTGTCTTTGTGCCAAACCATATGCGGCGTTTTGCCGGTGGCTTTGGTCAAAGCAACCTTCAGATCGCGGTCACAGTTGGAGCCGGGAAAAACGATAACAGCCGATTGCATAAAACCCTCAATACATAATGTTATAAGGGTTTTAGGCCGCTCTCACCTGTCACACAAGTTGACAAAACGTGATGTGGCAGCAGTTTGCCAAAAAGTCAGTCAGAAATGTCGATTTGGTAGTTCTCGATCACCGTATTGGCGAGCAATTTCTCGCACATGTCGGTCAAATCGGACTGTGCTTTGGCCCGGTCGGTCTCGGTCAGTTCAAGTTCGATCACCTTGCCTTGCCGGACAGAGGCCACATTCTCAAATCCCAGTCCGCCCAAAGCGTGGCGCACGGCTTCGCCCTGCGGGTCCAAGACCCCTGTTTTCAACGTGACATGAACTTTAGCTTGCATGGGAATGCCCCTCCGGGTGGTCGCCTGATGGGGTCTTTCAATCAGATGGAGGGGCGGATTTCCAGAGGCAATCGCGCGGAATGTTTGAGGCTTTAGCGATTGATTTGAGTGGATCGCTTTTGTGCGCGGGCGCTAGAAGCCGAAGCGCTTATATGCGGCGTCGAGCCATTCTTGTTCTAACCGGTCATTATGGTCGTAGAAATGTTGTGCGAGCCGGTTTGAGATCAATCCGCCCTGCACGGCATTTTCGGAATAGACGACCAAGGTGGCCCGCGTGGCGTTTGCGGTTGAAAATGTGCAGGTGATCACCGCGTCATGTTCGGAATTGTTAAGGCCATAGCCGTAAACGGTCCATGTGGCGCGAATGACTTTGCTGGCGCCAAACACGTTGCTGAACGACACAAAACTTTCCGTGGCGGCTGCGACGCAAAGACTTTCTGTGCGCGAGGAACCAAGATCGGTGATTGTCCATTTTTCGACAGCTGATGCTGAACCGGCCACCACGACACAGGCCAAGCAGGCGAGCCCCCGCCAAAACATACTCATTACAAAATACTCCTACACTACCCGCCTTGAGGTTGGGCGACAAAGATTGCAAAATTGTTAAGGCGTTAGGGGATCAGGTATTGGCGTGCTTTTTGGAAGCTGATCGCCAAAATGCACGTTAAAACAAGGAAGTACCCGGACATCCACAGCAGTTGAACTTGGTAGTCCACCCCAAAGTCGATCAAATACCCGGTAATTCCGGGGCCAATGGCCGAGCCAAAGACCATCATCGAGGAGGCAATGGCGCGCACCGATCCCAAATGTCGTGTGCCGTAATATTCCGGCCAGAATGCGCCGCTGATGGTGCTGACCGCCCCTTGCATCATGCCCAGAAGTGCAAAAGCCGCGGCGGCTGACCAAAGGGTGTCGCCCAAGCCCACAACCGCAAAGGCGAATGTGGGCGGGACCATCGCCACGGGAAAAATCCGCGCTGTCCCGAACCGGTCGGCCAGCCCTCCAAAGAAGAAATTGGAGCCCAGCGAGACACCGCTATAGATCGGGATCAGTGCCACAAATCCGGCCAGTTCCCAGCCTTTGATTTGGGTGAGGTGCACTTGTTGGAAGAAATAGGCGGTGGCCAGCATGGAGGGGCTGGCCACGGCAAGGGCTGCGATCCAGAACAGCCAATGGGACAAGGCGTCGCGGCGGCTCCAATGGCGGCCAAACATGCCCGTCTGCTGTTGTTGGTCCACCTCACCGCCGGGGCGTCGTTCGGCTGAGAGCAAAAGTTGCAAGATCGGGATGTAAAGCAGGGCCAGGGCGGCGGCGGCCATCCAGCCTCCACGCCAGCCGATCACGCCCATGAGCAGCACAAAGATGAATGGCAAAAGAGATTCGCCCGTTAAATACCCCATGGCGAATATGGCGTTAGCCCGTCCCCGCGAGCGTGCAAACCAGCGGCCCAGACCGACAGCGGCCGTGTGCGAGAGCATGCCTTGCCCGCTAAACCGCAGGCCGAATATGACAAAGGGAAGCGCCCACGCGCCCGGAACTGTCGCCATAGCCAGACACAGGCTGGCCAGCAGGATCAGCAAAATCGCCGATAGATGCCGTATCCGGAACCGGTCCGTCAGGCCGCCTGCCAGAAGCATCACCGCAGCAGAGGCCAATGTGCCGATGGTATAGATGCCCCCCCAAGCCCCGTGCGAGAGGTCAAATTCGGCGCGGATCTCGCCTGCGAAGATGGAGATAAAGAAGGTTTGCCCGAAGGATGAGGACAGGGTCAGCATCGATCCTGCCGCCAACCACCGGGCATTGCTGCGCAAAAAACCAGTTAATGGCTCGCGTGTGCCTGAAGCGGGCAGGGCGTCCACCTAGTGCACCAGTTTCGGACCCGTTCCGTTACCACCTTTCGGCAATATCCCCAGACGTTTGGCAACTTCTGTATAGGCGTCGGCCAAAGAGCCCAGATCGCGCCGGAACACGTCTTTGTCGAGCTTCTCGCCGGTTTCCACATCCCAAAGTCTGCACGAATCGGGGCTGATCTCGTCGGCGACGATCAAACGCTGAAAATCACCGTCAAACACCCGGCCGATCTCAATCTTGAAATCCACCAGTCGAATGCCGACCCCCAGCATCATGCCGGACATGAAGTCATTCACCCGCAAGGCCAGCGCGATCATATCATCCACATCCTGCTGGGAGGCCCAGCTGAAGGCGATGATGTGTTCTTCTGAGACAATCGGGTCGCTCAGCGCGTCATCTTTGAGGTAAAATTCGATGATCGGGCGGGGCAGGGGTGTGCCCTCTTCGATGCCAAGTCGCGTGGACATTGTGCCTGCCGCGACATTGCGCACGACCACCTCTAGGGGGATCATTTCACAGGTACGGATCAGTTGTTCGCGCATATTGAGGCGTTTGATGAAATGTGTCGGCACGCCGATCGTGTTTAAGCCGGACATGAAGTGTTCGGACAGGCGGTTGTTGAGCGCGCCTTTGCCCTCGATCACGTCCTTTTTCTCGGCGTTAAAGGCGGTGGCGTCATCCTTGAAGTATTGAACCATCGTATCGGGTTCAGGTCCTTCATAGAGGATCTTGGCCTTGCCCTCATAGACCATTCTGCGTCTGGCCATATGCTTGAAATCTCCCAAAGGTGCGACTGCGCGATGGTGCACCGCGCATGGCCCCGTCTTTAGCGCGGCGTTTGGGGCGGGGCAAGAGAGAGCATGTGAAAGAGCCTGCATTGCCCTTGTCAGCGACCAACCTCGGGTTTAACTGTCAGACAACAGCCAACCAGATAACCGGAGACCGCGATATGGCCACTTTTGACGACCGCGAAAACGCCTTTGAGACCAAATATGCCCATGATGCAGAGATGCAGTTCAAGGCGGAGGCGCGCCGGAACAAGTTATTGGGGCTTTGGGCGGCGGAGCTTTTGGGCAAATCCGGTGATGATGCGGCCGCTTATGCGACCGAAGTTGTGAAGTCCGATTTCGAGGAAGCCGGCGACGAGGACGTCTTTCGCAAGCTGGCCGGTGATCTTGGCGATTTGGCCACCGAAGAGGTGTTGCGCGCCAAAATGAAAGAGCTTTCGGTTGTGGCCAAAGAGCAAATTCTGAACGAGGTCTGACCCGGTCCCATTTTGTGTTTTTGAGCGCCCGGTGCAGCTTCGCATCGGGCGTTATCTTTTTGTTAATGTTAAATTTTCTGTAAGGGCCTTGGTTTGGACAGAAAGTGTCCCAGTCCCTATCACATGCGGCCTCTAGATCGTTCTGACCACAGGAACGAGAGGCGTCATGAGTATAACAGCATCACCGTCAGCACCCAAAACCAGCGACACAAGAAAATGGATCAGCCGAACTGCCAGAATGTTGGGCTGTTCTTTGATTGTGGTGCCGATCTTGTATCTGTTGCAGCAACATTTGGCGGAGATGGACAAGGCGCAAATCGCTGAGGCTTTGCGAGCCATATCGTTGCAATCCATTGCTGTGGCCGGGCTGTTCACGGCGTTTAGTCTGATGGCGGTTGCGCGTTATGATGTGCTGGCGATCCGCCAATTAGGGTTGGATGTGCCGCAAAAGGTCGCTGTGCGCGGCGGCTTTGTGGCGGTTTCCATCGGGCAGACCCTTGGGTTTGGTATCATTGTGGGGGCAATTGCACGTTGGCGGTTCTATCGCGGCTACGGTTTGGGACCAACGGAGGCGGGGATGATCTCGGCCATTGTGACCATCGGTTTTCTCAACGGTTTTGCAATTATCTTGTCAATCTGCGCCATTATCGCGCCGGAGGGCCTGGTTACGCTTTCAGGGTTGAGCCCTGCCTTTATTCGGGCGATCGCAGCCAGCGTTTTGGTGCTGGCGGCGGGCATCATGATCGCCTCTGTGATCAAGCCGCATGTGACCGTGGCCGGCCGTGTGCTGAGCATGCCCAAATTGCGGGTTGTGCGGTCGCAGGTTGTTCTGGCGGCTTTGGATACGATCCCTGCGGCCATCGCACTTTGGGTGTTGATCCCGTCGGATATTGCGCCTGCGCTTGTGGTGGTGGTTCCGGTGTATCTTGCGGCTCTTGGCATGGGGTTGGTGTCCAACACGCCCGGTGGTTTGGGTGTGTTGGAACTGGCCTGTCTGATGGCTTTGCCGGTCTTGCCGCCGGAGCAGTTATTGGCCGCGCTGATTGCTTATCGGGGTATTTATTTTGGTGTGCCTGCGGTGATTGCGGTGGCCATGCTGGTGGCGCGTGAGATCCAAGGGCGTGATGCCAAGACCCAGTTGAGCGCGCAAAGTGCCGCCCCCTTGGCGACCATTGGTGGTATTCTGGGCGACAGCGGTCGCGCGGATGCGCAGCTTGCCCTGCTTGGCGATAAATCTTTCATTATTTCAGACGATTGCGATGCATTTTTGATGTATGCCGCATCCGGAAACAGCTTGATTGCGCTGTCTGATCCTGTTGGGGCTGAGGGCCGTTGGGCCGAGCTGTTGGTCAAGTTTGAGGCGGAGGCGAAGGCGCGTATGTTGGCCCCGGCCTTTTACAAAACCGGGCCGGAGTTCACGGATTTTCTTCAGATGCAGGGGCATTTTTGCACGCAAATCGCCAGTGAGGGTGTGGTTGGATTGGCGGAGTATTCCACATCCGGCAGTTCAAAGCGCGAGTTGCGCCGCAAGTTGAAACTGGCCGGTTCGGTCGAGTTGATCCGCCACGCGGCAGGTGACGCTCCTTTGGGGCGTTTCGGACAGGTGAGCGACAGTTGGGCCGCGTCCAAGGGCGGCGAGCGCGGGTTTTCCATGGGGTATTTCAAGCCAGATTATTTGGCCCGATTTGCAAGTATTGAGGCGCGTTTGGACGGCCAAACCGTTGGGTTTTTGAGCCTGTGGACATCTGGTGATGGGCGTGAGCACGGGCTTGATGTGATGCGCCTGACCGAGAATGCGCCTGATGGGACCATGCATGCGCTTGTTCATCACGGCATCGCGTGGGCCAAAGAGCAGGGTGCGACCCGGTTTGCGCTCTGCGCAGTGCCGTTCATGATCGCAAACCCGCCGCAAAACATGGTCGAGCGGGCGCTCAGCTGGTTTTACGACAACAAGCCGAAAATTCACGGCAGTGCGGGGCTTTACCGGTTCAAAAACGCGTTCCGCCCCGATTGGGAGCCACGGTTTGGCGCGGCACCTGGGATGATCTCGGCGGCTATTGCGGCGCGTGATGTGGCCGCGTTGATTAACGGGCCAACACCCAAGGACTTGCCGGTGCCTGCTGAGGCGGACGAGTTTGAGTTCAAGTTGGCGGCCGCCTAAAGCGACACGCCGTTATCTGCGGGTTCAGCCGAACACGCGCTTGAAGATCGTGTCGACTTGGCGGGTGTGATAGCCTAGATCGAATTTCTCTTCGATCTCTGCCTCGCTCATGGCCGCGCGCACTTCCGCATCGGCTTTGAGTTCGGTCAGGAAATCGGCACCTTCTTCCCAGACCCGCATGGCATTGCGCTGTACCAACCTGTAGGCATCTTCGCGCGACACGCCTTTTTGGGTGAGCGCCAACAGCACCCGTTGTGAGTGAACAAGTCCGCGGAACTTATTGAGATTGCTCATCATATTGTCCGGGTAGATCACCAGCTTATCAATCACCGATGTGAGCCGCGCCAAGGCGAAATCCAAGGTGATAGTGGTGTCCGGGCCGATGTTGCGCTCGACAGAGGAATGGGAAATGTCGCGCTCATGCCACAAAGCCACGTTTTCCATGGCGGGCACCACGGCCATGCGCACCAAGCGGGCCAGACCGGTCAGGTTCTCGGTCAAAACCGGGTTGCGCTTATGGGGCATGGCTGATGAGCCCTTTTGGCCTTTGGAGAAGAATTCCTCCGCCTCCAGCACTTCGGTGCGCTGCATGTGGCGGATCTCTACGGCGATATTTTCAACCGAGGAGGCGACCACGCCGAGGGCGGCAAAGAAAGCTGCATGACGGTCGCGGGGGATCACTTGGGTGGAGATCGGCTCAGGCTCCAGACCCAGTTGCGCGCAGACATGGGCCTCCACGGCGGGATCAATATTGGCAAATGTTCCGACAGCGCCGGAAATCGCGCCGGTGGCAATCTCGGCGCGTGCAACGCGCAGCCGGTCCAAATTCCGTGCCATCTCGGCGTAAAACCGGGCAAATGTCAGGCCCATAGTGGTCGGCTCGGCGTGAATGCCGTGGGAGCGGCCAATGCGCACGGTGTCTTTATGTTCCAAGGCGCGGCGCTTCAAAGCGGCCAAAAGCCCCTCCATGCCTTGGATCAACATGTCGGCCGCCCGCACCAGCTGAACATTGAAACATGTGTCCAGAACATCCGAGGAAGTCATACCCTGATGCACAAAGCGCGCCTCAGTTTGTCCAATAATTTCAGCCAGATGGGTCAAAAACGCGATTACATCATGTTTGGTAACCGCCTCGATCTCATCGATCCGGGCCACGTCAAATTCGACATCTTTTGCCTTCCAGACCGCAGCGGCGGCATCCTTGGGGATCACGCCCAGTTCCGCTTGCGCGTCGCAGGCATGGGCCTCGATCTCGTACCAAATCCGAAATTTCGTCTCTGGTGACCAAATGGCGACCATATCTGGACGGGAATAACGTGGGATCATGGATTTGGCCTCTTGGCTTGTTGGCAGATGCTGGCGTCTTTAGACTGGGGGCCGACGAAGTTCAATTGGGGTTGGCCTGTGACAAAATCGACTGCGCGGCTTTTGCAAATATCAGGAGCTGTGGCGCTGAGTGCGGCATTGTGCGTGCCGGTGTCGGCTCAGGACTGGAAAGACATGCCGGCGCGCAATCTGGCCGGTTTGAAGCTGAGTTATGACGGGGCTTGGCAGGATTTTCGCCCAACCGGACGCACGCTTTACAATGCGGGGGAAGACAGTTGGGGCTATTGGCGCGACCAAGATGGGCGTTACTGCTCGCAATGGCCGCCAAGTGATGCGTGGGCGTGTTACAGCGTCGCGCGGGCCGGCAACCAGGTCAAATTCACCGATGATCGCGGTCATGCCACAATCGGGGTGATCGAGTGAGTGCTGAGCTGATCGCGCGGTTCAAAGGGGACTGGACCCTTCACCGGCATATTTTCGATTTGGACAGTCAATGGCTTGGCCGGTTCGAGGGTGATGCGTTCATGACCCCGCGCAATGACGGGTTATATTACCATGAGGAGGGCATGCTGCGGTTTGGTGGATTGACCGCCATGAAGGCCACACGCGATTACATGTGGACCTTTCCCGAACCCAATGTGGTTCGTGTCTTGTTTGAGGATGGCAGGCATTTTCACGATTTCGATCCTTCCCAGACGCGTCCGCAGGCCACCCATTATTGCGACCCCGATGAGTATGATGTGACCTATGATTTCCGCAAATGGCCGGACTGGCGGGCGGAGTGGCGGGTTGAGGGGCCCAAAAAGGACTACCGGATGGTGTCCATGTACAGTCCCGCCGCCCCGGTTACCGGTCGCACGTCCAGACTGGGCCGCACGGCGCGCGCGCGGTAATGTGGGGTCGTTTTGCGAGGGCTTGTGATATCACTTGTGCATCGCGGCATTTTCGGGGAAAACAACCGCCACAGATAATCACGAACAAGGGGACCACCCATGAGTAATGCCCAACATGACGCCGTATTGTCAGAGGCCATTTGGACCACAACAGGCTCAAGCGTTTGGATCAAGCGCGCCGCTCTCGTTGTGCTTGGAATTGCAGCGCTTGCGATTGCCGCTAAAATCCGGGTGCCAATGTGGCCGGTGCCGATCACCATGGGCACATTCGCGGTTTTGACCATCGGTGCGGCTTATGGGCCGAAATTGGGTCTGACCACCATATTGGGCTATATGCTCATAGGGGTGCTTGGATTTGATGTATTCGCGGGCTCCTCGGCCGAAAAATTCGGTCTGGCCTACATGATGGGCGGCACTGGCGGCTATTTGGTAGGCTACGTTCTGGCCACAATCGCACTTGGATATTTTGCCCGCATCGGGTGGGATCGCACGGCGCTGAAAATGGGTGCAGCTTTGCTTGTCGGCAACGCGTTGATCTATGTGCCGGGGTTGCTCTGGCTCAACGGATTTGCTGAGAGCTGGGCGCAAACCTTGCAGTGGGGGATCACGCCGTTCTTAGTGGGTGACGCGCTCAAACTGGTGCTGGCGGCGCTTTTGGTGCCCGGTATTTGGAAGCTGATCGGGTCCGCCCGCACGTAAGTTTCGCTAAATTCGACCTTCCAAGGCGCGTCCTGATGGGCGCGCCTTTTGCGTTTGGAGCATTGGTTTGAAGCCCGCCCTTGGACAGTTGGAATTCATCGCGCTGATGGCGTTGCTCACGGCTATGACGGCCATGAGTATCGACGCGATTTTGCCCGCATTTGCGAGCATTCGTGATGATTTGGGCGTGGTGGATGCCAATGCGACCCAGCTGATTGTGACACTTTTTGTGCTTGGCATGGTGTTCGGAGAGATCGCCTTTGGCCCTTTGGCGGACGCATACGGGCGCAAGATTGTCATTCAGATTGGCCTTGGCTTGTTTGGGTTGGGCGTGATTTTGGCCGCCACTGCGGAGAGTTTGGATTGGGTCTTGTGGGGGCGTGTTTTGCAGGGCATCGGCGTGGCTGCGCCGAAAGTGGCGACCCGCGCGATTATTCGCGACATGTATTCGGGCAATGCCATGGCGCGGATATTTTCGCTGATCATGTCGGTTATGATCCTGACGCCGATGCTGGCACCTTTGATGGGGCAAACGGTGCTGTTGGCGGGGAGTTGGCGTTGGGTGTTCGGAGTGTTTTTGGTTCATGCGGCGGTCTCAGCGTTATGGCTGGGGGTGCGCCAGCCCGAGACTTTGACCGACGCCAAGCGGATCCCGATCAATTTGAGCGTATTGGCGACCAACGGTTTGGCGATTTTGCGCAATGGTCGGGTGATGGCCGCGACCGTGGCTGCCGGTCTGACCTTTGGCGGGATCTTATGCTATGTGAGCCTGTCGCAGGCGATTTTCGTCGATCTTTATGACAAGGGCGTGTGGTTTCCTGTGTGGTTTGGGGTGCTTGCGGTGCCGGTGTCGGTCTCATCGTTGTTGAATGCGCGGTTCGTGGAGCAGTTTGGCATGCGCAAGATCACCAGTTGGGGCTTTGGCGGGGTGACTATGTGTTCTGTTACATTGCTGGTGGCTACGCTTGTTTTTGACGGTATCCCGCCGTTTTGGTTGTTTTTCGTGCTGTGCTTTTTCAACTCATTTTGCTTTGGGTCGGTGTTTGGCAACATCAACGCCATTGCGATGGAGTGGTTGGGCCGGGTTGCGGGTTTGGGCTCGGCGGTGATTGCATCTGCCTCAAGCCTTGTGGCGGTCGCGGCCTCCATTCCCATCGGGCGGCTTTACGACGGTTCGGTCATGCCGGTTGCCTTGGCGTATTTGCTGGCGGGCGGCGGCGGTTTGTTGCTGCTGCGCTGGAGCGATCGCTGCGCCAAAGTTCATGTCTAATCGCCCCGTTACGCGTCCGGTTTTGGGGCGCATTGCAGGTGGGCGTAAACCTTAACAACTGTGCTACTGTGCTAGCAGAGTAGAACGGGCAGGGCAGGTGTTTTGGCCCTGCGGCACACAGGTGTGAGCACGGCTTGCCAGAACGCTCTAGTCCAGATCGTCTTTGAGCCAGCGTTCGATCAAGAACCGTGCAATGGAGCCATTGCGGGCGGGTTTCAGCGCCGGGTTTGAGCCATCCAGTGAGGCCAACACCGTCTCCCGGCTGAACCATTTTGCATCCTCAATCTCGACCGGATCGATGGTCATATCCGTGTTCAGCGCTTCGCCTGCGGTGCCAAACATCAAGGAAGACGGGTAAGGCCATGGCTGGCTTGCCAAATAGGTGATCTGGTCGAGCCTGACGCCCACCTCTTCGAACACCTCGCGCCGGGAGGCGGCTTCGATGGTTTCGCCGGGCTCCAAAAACCCCGCCAGAAGGGAGTACATGCCCTCGGGCCAATTGGGGGATCTGCCCAGCAGGACTGAGTTGCCGGAGGTGACCAGCACAATCACAACCGCATCCGTGCGCGGGAAATGCTGCGCGTTGCATGATGGGCAAGAGCGCTGCCAGCCTGCTTGGGTGATGCCCGAGCGGTTGCCGCATCTGGCGCAAAATTCATGACTGTCATGCCATGCGAAAATGGCGCGGGCGGTGGCTGCGATGTTAGCCTCGTCAGGTGACAATTGTGCCATAACGCCGCGTAATTCAACGAAATTATCGGTATCATCAGTGGCGGGGTGATGGTTTTGGGTTGGGTCAAAAAACTGTCCCATTGCCTCTTCATCCACATCATCAGGCGCCCATGGGGAGATGTCGACGGCGAAAACCGGCGCCTCAGCGCGCAGCCCCAGAAACATCGGGCTGCGCTCTGCCTCTTTGAGCACCGGGTGGTCGAGGGGCAAGAACACAAGCGCGTCGCCGCGCACCAGCGGCTTTCCCTTCCAAAGCACGATCGTAGAGGCACCTGCACGGGCCAAGAGCGCGCCTAAGTCCCCCCGCAGTTGTGCGGCCCGATCAAGTGGCGTCGCGCCAAAGGTTACGTCTTCTGCTGCTCTCATGGCCCGATGCCCCCACTGAATTCATCACCGGTGTTAGCGCAATTTGGAACCGATCCCAAGGGGCGGATGCGCGGGGTTGCAAAACATCAGGCAAAGCCATAAATGGGGCATTGAGAGGTCGGCGCGGGCAACCGCCTCGCCAACCCGGTCAGGTCCGGAAGGAAGCAGCCGCAACGAGTTTCGTTTGGGTCGTGTTTGGCCTCTCACCTCAACCTTATTTCAAAGAGACAGAGTATCCCCATTCTTTTGGGGCAATGTAGCTTTGCGAATATTCCAGACAGCGCCCCGAAATATCAAAGGCACGTCTGCTCACACATAAAACCGGCGTGTCTGAGGTGCAGTCCAACATCCATGCGATCCGGGATGGGGCGCAGGCGGCGCGGATAAAATCCTCGGCCCTATGCATGGTATGCCCGGAGCGGCGTTGGATGATCTCGTAGATATCGGGGTCTTCGCTATCCTCAAAGCCTGTGACATTTGCGGCCAGATAGACCCGTTGCACGATCCCGGCCCGGTTGCGCAATGCCAAGAGCCGGTCGAGCCGCCACACTTGCCTGCCGCGCATAATATTGAGTGCGTCTGCTGCGGCTTGTGGTGCGGGGACCGCTTTGACCACCTGGCTTTTGAGTTCGGGCTCAACCTTTTTGCCGGTTTCATCGGTAATGCAGAAAAACCGGGTGAGATTGGTGTCCGTATTGGATTTGGGAATGAAGGTGCCGACGCCTTGGCGGCGTTGGATCAGCCGCGCCTCAGCAAGCGAGTTGAGCGCTTTGCGCACGGTGCCCTGACTTGCCCCGGTTTGGCGTGCCAGTGCCGTTTCAGAGGGCAGTGCTTGTCCCGCTGTCCACTCGCCGGCCACAATGCGCGAGCGCAATTGATCATGGATTTGCAGGTATAGCGGGCGGCGCGGATCGTTTAACATTGATTGACGGCTCCCCAACAATTGATGATACAAACGTCTGTTGCTCACTACTGATGCTCAAAGGAGCCTTAATGATACGTAAATTTGGGGAGTTTGAGGGGCAAGATGTGAACAAGGCCGTGTTGCGCAATGGCGATGTGTCGGTCTCAATCTTGAATTATGGTTGTGTGACGCAAGATTGGCGGGTTGCGACCCCCTCGGGGGAGAGGCCGGTGGTTTTGGGCTTTGAGGCGTTCGACGATTATCCCGCTCATTCACGGTCTTTTGGAATATTGGCCGGGCGGGTGGCCAACCGAACCGCGTTCGGGCGCTTTGAGATGGACGGTGTGGCCTATCAGCTCCCGGTCAATGACGCTGGCCACCATTTGCATGGTGGTGTGATCGGGCTGGGGCGGCGTATCTGGCGCATGGAGGCAGATGGCGATGCGCGCATTCAGTTAACTTACCGCTCACCCGACGGCGAGGAGGGGTATCCCGGCGCGGTCGATTTCACGGTCACGGTTTCGCTGGACGGGCACCGGCTGACTTATGACATGTCGGGGGTGCCGGACCGGCCCACGCCGATCAATCTGGCGCAGCACTCTTATTATAATCTTGGCGGGGGGGACCATGTTCGCGATCATACTCTTTGGCTTGATGCGGCTCAGTACACGCCTGTGGGTCCGGGATTGATCCCCACCGGGGAGATATTGCCGGTTGCGGGCACCCATTTTGATTTTCAGAAGGCGTCACAGATGGGCGCGATTGATCCGGCGGGTTTGGGAATTGATCTTAATATGATTTTGAGCCCGGACAGGGATCATGGCAAACCGGCGGCGATTGTCACTCATCCCGGCGGGCTTGAGTTGAAGTTGTGGACCGACCAGCCGGGGCTTCAGGTGTTTAATGCGCCGAATTTGGATGTGCCTGTGCCCGGACTTGAGGGCAAACGTTATGGTTCGTTTTGCGGTCTGTGCCTTGAGGCGCAACATTTCCCGGATGCGCTCAATCATCCGCATTTCCCGTCCATCATTGCGACCCCGGATCGGCCCTACAGGCAAAAGCTCACCATTGAGATTGGCTGATTCCCCGAATCAATCCTGTAATTTTCGCGGTTGGGGTCAAAAGGCTCGTGCTGCGCTTGCGAAGGGCGTAAATTAACCATTGCTCACCCCAGAGCACAGGTACCGGTTATAGTCGTCTGATTGTTAGATAAATTTTCCAGTTATCCCCGAAAATCACTGATGCTGCGGTGGCGAAAACCTTACCAAAGAGTTAATGCCTCATTGTGGGATGTTGCTAATTCGTTCCCCTCAGTGTTGTGCCTAATCACGGGTCAACCACAAAATGTGTCGAAATTGTGAATATTGTTGTTGACCGGGCAAGGGCCGATAATACAGGTTGTGCAGACCGGATGATTAGCCCCCACATCTAGTACCAACCACGAGGGTTAGTATCCGGTGAAATATGAAGTCGGAACACAGTTTTAAGGCCTTGATCAAGGGCTGCCAAAAAGAATTCCGACGCCAATCGAGACACTAGCTACGGGGCAGTACGCATGAAAATTGAACGTCGTTTTACCAAAGCAAAAACTGGCGCATATGGCGAAATAGAATTCCGCGCGACCTCTTCGGAGATCCGCAATCCTGATGGGTCCGTTGTTTTCAAGTTGGACAACATGGAAGTGCCGGCCAGTTGGAGCCAGGTTGCCTCGGACGTTTTGGCGCAAAAATACTTCCGCAAAGCCGGTGTGCCGGCAGCGCTTAAGCCACTGAAAGAAAAAGATGTTCCGGAGTTTTTGTGGCGCAAGGTTCCTGATGAGGCGAAGCTGAAAAAGTTGCCTGAGGATCAGCGCTATGTGGGTGAGACGACCGCCCAGCAGGTGTTTGACCGTTTGGCGGGCACTTGGGCCTATTGGGGTTGGAAGGGTGGCTATTTCTCCACCGAGGGAGATGCCCGCGCTTATTTTGACGAGATGCGCTATATGTTGGCATCACAAATGGGCGCGCCAAACTCGCCGCAGTGGTTCAACACAGGGCTTCACTGGGCTTACGGGATTGATGGTCCGTCGCAGGGTCATCACTATGTTGATTACCAGACCGGCAAACTGACCAAATCCAAGTCGGCCTATGAGCATCCGCAGCCGCATGCGTGTTTTATCCAGTCGGTTCAAGATGACCTCGTAAATGACGGTGGTATCATGGATTTATGGGTTCGTGAGGCGCGGTTGTTTAAGTATGGATCGGGCACGGGCACGAATTTCTCGATGCTGCGCGGGTCTGACGAAAGTCTGGGCGGCGGCGGCAAATCGTCGGGCCTTATGAGCTTCCTGAAGATCGGGGACAGAGCGGCGGGTGCTATCAAATCGGGCGGTACGACACGGCGCGCCGCTAAGATGGTGATCTGCGATATGGATCACCCGGATGTTGAGGACTTCATTAACTGGAAGGTCATTGAGGAGCAAAAGGTTGCCTCGCTGGTGGCGGGCTCCAAACTGCACGAAGAAAAGCTCAACGAGATCTTCGCCTCCATTCGCACCTGGGACGGCTCCGAGGACGACGCGGTTGATCCCAAGGTGAATACGGATCTGAAAGCGGCCATCAAATCGGCCAAAAAATGCAAAATCCCCGAGACTTACGTGGCGCGCATCTTGCAATACGCCAAGCAGGGATATGCCTCCATTGAGTTCCCGACTTATGACACAGATTGGGACAGCGACGCGTATTTGACCGTATCGGGCCAAAACTCCAACAACTCCGTGCGGGTCACGGATGCGTTCTTGCAGGCGGTGAGGGATGATGCGGATTGGGAATTGATCCGCCGCACTGACGGCAAGGTTGCCAAGACCGTGAAGGCCAAGGAATTGTGGGACCAGATCGGTCACGCCGCTTGGGCCTGCGCTGATCCGGGCATTCAGTACCACGACACGGTCAATGCGTGGCACACATGCCCGGAAGACGGCCCGATCCGCGGCTCCAACCCGTGTTCCGAGTACATGTTCCTCGATGATACGGCTTGTAACTTGGCCTCTATGAACCTGCTGACGTTCCTGAATGACGGCGCGTTTGATGCAGACGGCTATGTGCACGCCACGCGGATTTGGACTGTTACGCTCGAAATTTCGGTTCTAATGGCGCAGTTCCCATCGCCCGAGATTGCTGAATTGTCGTATAAATTCCGCACCTTGGGTCTGGGTTACGCCAATATTGGCGGATTGCTCATGAACATGGGCTACAGCTATGACAGCGACGAGGGACGGGCCTTGTGTGGGGCTTTGACCGCGATCATGACCGGTGTGTCTTACGCCACATCGGCCGAGATGGCGAAAGAGCAGGGCCCGTTCCCCGGTTACGCCAAAAATGCCGATCACATGTTGCGGGTAATGCGCAATCACCGGCGTGCGGCGTATGGCGAGACATCGGGCTATGAAGGTCTGGCTGTGAAGCCGGTGGCGCTTGATCAGACCCGTTGCCCTGACGAGACGCTTGTTGGCTTGGCTCAGGCGGTTTGGGACGAGGCGCTCACTCTGGGCGAAAAGCACGGCTACCGTAACGCCCAATCCACTGTGATTGCGCCAACCGGCACGATCGGTCTGGTAATGGATTGCGACACAACCGGCATTGAGCCCGATTTCGCGCTGGTGAAATTCAAGAAGCTCGCCGGTGGTGGGTATTTCAAGATCATCAACCGTTCGGTTCCGTCTGCCTTGGAGGCGATGGGCTATTCGTCCTCACAGATCGAGGAGATCGTGGCCTATGCGGTTGGGCACGGCACCCTTGGCAATGCGCCGGGCATCAACCAGTCGCTTCTGCGGGCCAAAGGCTTCACGGATGTGGAGTTGGAAAAGGTGGAGGCCGCGCTGCCAACTGCCTTTGATATTCGTTTCGTGTTCAACCAATGGACCTTGGGTGAGGATTTCTGCATCAAAGTGCTTGGGGTCACTGCCGAGCAGCTCAGCAACCCGTCTTTCGATATGCTGGCGCATCTTGGCTTTTCACGCGCCGACATCAATGCCGCCAACAACCATGTATGCGGCACGATGACGCTTGAAGGTGCGCCGTTCCTCAAGGACGAGCATATCGGTGTCTTCGACTGTGCCAATCCTTGCGGCAAGATCGGTAAGCGCTTCCTGAGCGTTGACAGCCACATCCACATGATGGCGGCGGCGCAGTCGTTCATCTCCGGGGCGATTTCCAAGACCATCAACATGCCCAACACGGCGACCATCGACGATTGCAAGGATGCCTATGAGCTGTCTTGGTCTTTGGGTGTGAAAGCGAATGCGCTTTACCGTGACGGCTCCAAGCTGAGCCAGCCGCTGTCATCCGCTTTGATTGAAGATGATGAGGAAGCCGAAGAGATCTTGGCCGAGGGCAACCCGCACGCCAAGGCGGAAGTTCTGGCCGAGAAGATCATCGAGAAGGTGATCTACAAAGAGGTGGCATCGCGCGAGCGTGACAAGCTGCCCGAGCGTCGCAAAGGCTATACCCAAAAGGCGATTGTGGGTGGTCACAAGGTCTATTTGCGCACGGGTGAATACGAGGACGGCAAAATCGGTGAGATTTTCATCGATATGCACAAAGAGGGCGCCGGGTTCCGGGCGATGATGAATAATTTCGCCATCGCAGTGTCCGTGGGCTTGCAATACGGCGTGCCGCTGGAGGAGTTCGTGGAGGCGTTCACCTTCACCAAGTTCGAGCCTGCCGGCATGGTGCAAGGCAATGACAGCATCAAGAACGCGACCTCGATCCTTGACTATATCTTCCGCGAATTGGCGGTCAGCTATCTGGACCGCACCGATTTGGCGCATGTGAAGCCAGAAGGCACCGGCTTTGACGATGTGGGTCGGGGCGAAGACGAGGGCAAGCGCAACTTCACCGAAGCCGGTGGGGAGCGGGTCGCAAAATCAATGGAGATGATCAGACAGGTCTCTTCCTCGGGGTATCTGCGCAAGCGGCTGCCTCAGGAATTGGTCGTACTTCAGGGGGGCAACACCGCTACGACCACCGCCTCTCTTGGTACGGTCGTCCGTGAGGTCGAGACTGTTGGTGTGTCGCAGACCATGAGTGAGGTGTCTGGGTTGAAAGACCCGGTGTCCTCCGTGGGGGCAACTGCGATGGACCAGCGCACCAAGGCGAAGATGCAGGGCTATGAGGGAGATCCATGTGGCGAATGCGGAAATTTCACCTTGGTGCGCAATGGAACATGCATGAAGTGCAACACATGTGGGGGCACTTCGGGCTGTAGCTAAGCAAGAGCTTGGCAGGGCGGGCCCCGCGAGGGGGCGCCCGCGTCACGCAATCAGGCCGCAGGCAAAAAACCGGGCAGAACTAAAACCGAGCCTGAATTGCGAAACTCCAAAGGGGGCGGGAAACTGCCCCCTCTTTTTTTGCCCCCGGCGGTGCGCATAGAGTCGTCGTCGCAAGCCCTGATTGTGACGGAAATGTCGATTTGCCCTTCGGAACTGTGTTCCTATTGCCGCAAATTAAACAAATTATTCTACAAAATCTTTTGTTGGTTAACAGTATAAACCATTGAAATCTATGTAATTCCGCCTTGAAATCGGCGCAATTCACGACCCCCAAATGTAATTTGCCGCATTTCTGCCCAATTTATATTTTTAATAAAATGCAACAGAAAAGTTGCGTTTTGTTCTCTGATTGGTGGGTGTGGGGATGTTGGTGTTTTTGAGCAATAGGTGTCGTCGGTTTTGCGATGACATTTCCGGCGGGATTACCGCCTTTACAATAATGGTGTTTATCCTTGTGTTTGTGGCCGTCGGTATGGCGGTCGATTTCATGCGTCATGAGACGTACCGGGCCGAGCTGCAAGATGCTTTGGATCGCGGTGTGTTGGCAGCAGCGGCGTTTAGCCAGACCGTTGATGCCGAGCAAACGGTGCGCGCCTACATGAAATCCACGAATTACGTTAAGCATTGCTATCATCTTGATCCGATCAAGACCGTACAGACCACAGGCTCCAGAGTGATCACTGCAAGCGCCAGCTGTCCGCTCAACACGTATTTCCTCAAACTGGTCGGCATTCCGAAGCTTGATGTTTTGGCCAAGGGCACTGCGATTGAAGGGGCCACAAAGATCGAGGTGTCGTTGGTTCTGGATATTTCCACCTCGATGGTGATCAACAATTCCGGCGGCACGTCTCAGACCCGTCTGGAAGTGCTTCAGTCGAGTGCGAACACATTTATGGATCTAATGTTCAGCGGCACCAACAATAACAGGCTGAGCATGTCCTTGGTCCCGTTTGCGGGGCAAGTAAATGCAGGCCAGACGGCGTTCAATTATCTGAACGACACACCGGCGCACAGCTATTCTCATTGCATCGAGTTTGATGCGGCGGATTTCACGTATTTTCCCAATGTGAACGGCGACAAGCTTTCTGATCCTGCCACAACAGCCATTAAGTTGCCGCCCTATAAGAGCCGCGGTCAGATGCAGCATTTCAACTTCTCGAAGTTCCAAAACAGCCTGACCGGCCAAGCTGATCTTTATGGTCCTGAGGGTGTGTCGAATGTGGATTGGGGGTGGTGTCCGACCGATGCTCAACGCATCGAGTATTTCGCGACCGACAAGGACGTGTTGAAGGCGCGCATTGCCGGTTTGCGCACCCATGAGGCGACCGGGACATATTATGGTGCAAGATGGGGGGCCATGCTGCTTGATCCGTCGGCCAATGATCTGACCGCGTCTTTGGTGGCTGCAAATGAGGTGAGCAGCGATCAAAGTGAATTGCCCCGCTCTTATTCCGACGTGGATGTTCAGAAATTCCTGATCATCATGAGTGATGGTTCAACCACAGGTCAGGTCCGTATTCCTGATCACAAATATGACGAGCAGGTGGAGATTGATCAGTGGGCGAGCCAGCTGTCCTCTAACCAGAATGTGGATTTTCAAAGGGTCGACGAGACCGGGAATGTGATCTTCAACGGCCCGACCGTGGATGGCGGGTTCACAAATGATCCGGCGATTGCGTCACGGGAGGCCGCACGTATCGCGTTTCGCAACATCTGCGAGACGTCCAAAGACAATGGCGTTGTGGTCTTCACAATCGGTTTTGACATCGATCCGGACCTAAATACAGCAACACAAGAGCAGATTGCGTCTGCGGCCCGCGCAAAATCAGATCTTGCCGCATGTGCGACATCTTCTAGCCATTCTTATGATGTTCAAGGAGCGGGACTACTAAGTGCTTTTTCTGCGATTGCGTCAACTATTCAGAAACTAAAGTTGTTGAACTAATGAATATGCTTTTATCACTTCAAATGCGTCTGCGCCGATTTAGGCGCGATGATACGGGTGCGGCTTCGGTTGAGTTTGTTCTGATCGCGCCGCTTTACTTCGCGTTGATGTTGTCGACGTTTGAGGCCGGTTGGCTGATGACCAAGTCGATGATGTTGGAGCGTGGAATGGATTTGACCATGCGCGATTTGCGTTTGGGGGTTCACACCAACCCGACCCATAACGAGTTCAAGCAGATCATTTGCAACAATGCGGCGATACTGAAGAATTGTGAGGCAACCATGCTTTTGGAATTGGTGCCGATCAACACGGCCGCCGATGTGCCGACAAGCACCATTTGCCAGGATTTGGCAAATCCGGTTGACCCTACGGTTACGTTTAACGCAACGCGCGGAACCCGCGAAGTTGAGACCATGTTTGTTCGGGCCTGTGTAACAATTGATCCGATGATCCCAGGAATGGGTCTTGCCCTTCATTTGCCCAAAGATGTGAATGGCGGCATTGCGATGGTGTCCTACGGGGCTTTTGTCAATGAGCCGAGTTAAGGTGTGTTTGCCATGAAAATGCTTGGAAAGTTCCGGCGCGATGAAAACGCCACGATGACTATGGAATTCGCTATTGTGGCGCCACTTTTGTTCATCGTCATCATTGCGGGTTTTGAGTTTTTTGACGCGTTCAAGTCTTATGGGCGTGCGGCCAAAGTCACCTACACGATTGCTGACAACCTGTCGCGGCGCGAGGAAATTGACGAGACTGAAATCGTTGAGCTTCATGCGTTGATGAACGCGTTGTTGCCGTGGATGAACGGGGACAAAAGCCTGACCGTCACCAGTGTCATTTATGATGAGACTGACGGGTATATTTGCGATTGGTCGAAACCGTCGAAAGTTGTAAATGTTTCAACCGGTGCGCTGGGCATCGACTTCAAGTTTGCGCTCAACAGTAAGGCTTTGAGCACACCGGAAATTGCCGATGTTTTGCCGACGATTGCCAATGGCGATTCGATTATTCTGGTGGAAACAGCGATCCCCCACCGCACATTGTTCAGTATGTTCGGTCTTGAGGATCTGGTTTGGTTCAATCAGGTGGCGATCCGCCCGCGCTTCACATCGAAGCTGGCAGATGTCTCTAAGAAGTCACGCCCCTGCAAATAAGCCGAAATGCCGCCCGCGCCCTGGGCGGGTGAGAGATCAGGAGCCGCGCATAATCGCCGCAACGCCTGTGCGGGCCACATCTGTCAGTCCCAATGGTCGCATCAGGTTCACGAATGCATCGATTTTTTCCGGTGTTCCAGTGAGCTCGAACACGAAGCTTTCCAGCGTGCTGTCCACAACCCGCGCCCGAAAAACCTCGGAGGTGCGCAGGGCTTCGACGCGTTTTTCACCGGTGCCCGATACTTTGATCAGGGCCAGTTCGCGCTCGACGCTTGGTCCCTCAACGGTCAGATCGGCCACTTCATGCACAGGCACGATACGTTCGAGCTGATGTTTGATCTGCTCAATGACCACCGGCGTTCCCGTGGTGACAATTGTGATCCGCGAGCGATGCCCCTCGTGGTCAACTTCGGCCACGGTCAGGCTTTCAATATTGTAGCCGCGCCCTGAAAACAGGCCGATGACACGGGCCAAAACGCCGGCCTCATTATCGACCAGAACCGCGAGCGTGTGGGTTTCAATCTCGTCACCATAGTTGGATTTGAGATTATACGCACTTTTTCGGTTCGTACCTTTTTTGATGGAGAGAGCATTCATGACTGTAATCCTGTTTTAGAGTTTGCTTTGCGACCAGTCACAAAGGGGAATGGTATGGTCCAAGATAGGGCTGCCGTCGGTTGGAAACGCGTCGCGATCAGAGATAAGGCGATCATACATGGGCGCAAAAATATCCTCAAAACGTGCACTGTCATGGGGCGTCATTTCGGATGTGTGCCGGGTTGAGACGGCTTTGTTGCGCTGGGTGAATCGATTTTCGGTGGCCGTTTTGATCGTGTCCGAGACGTCCACGGATAGGCCCAGATCCTGCGCAATTTTGGCGGCGGTGGGCGCCATGTTGAAGGCCACATCCTCGTAATAGAGTGGTTTGACATTGGGCAGCGACAACCACGCCAAGAGCGAGTTGGTCTGGTGCTTGATGTCTTCGATTGTGTCGCCCAGCACTTCATATTCCGCAAAGCTCAGCGCTTTTTTGGCTCGGCTTCTGGCGCCGTGATCAAGCATCGACAAGGCAATATCGCGCGGGTCGCGGTATGTCGCATGGGCGAATGCTTCGTTGTTTTCCAGCATCTTGACCACCTCCGGGTCTGGCCGTGTATGGGTTTTGATCGCGACCGTATGGCCCAGCGCCGCCGTTTCCGCCCGGATGGCGTCTGCGCGCGGGGCATCAATATGGGCGCAGAAATTGAGCTTTTTGCGGTCTTCCACGGCGTTCGTGCTTAGTCTGGGTTGAGGTTGCCCGCTCAACTCCAGAGCCGAGCGGGCCAGTTCGAAACTCAAAGTACTTCCGCTTTTGGTCATGCCGTAGCTGAAATAGATCAAAGGTTTCATGGGTTGCGATCGTCCTCAGACCAAGACGGCCCCTTTACTCTCGATTGCGCCCTCTACGCCCGCGTCGCCCAAAATCATCTCGTTATGAGCTTTGCCCGACGGGATCATTGGGAAGCAGTTTTCGTGCTTCTCCACCAGACAATCGAGGATCACCGGACCGTCATAGGCCAACATCTCGGCAATCGCGTCATCGAGATCGCCGGGATTGTCCACCCGGATGCCCTTGCCGCCAAAGGCTTCGGCCATTTTGACGAAGTCGGGCAGGGCCTCGGACCAGCTTTGGGAATAGCGCTCGCCGTGCAGCAATTCTTGCCACTGGCGGACCATGCCCAAACGCTCGTTATTCAAAATGAACTGCTTGACCGGAAGCCGGTACTGAACGGCGGTTCCCATTTCCTGCATATTCATCAGCCAAGACGCTTCGCCGGCCACGTTTATGACCAGCGCATCAGGATGGGCCACCTGAACCCCCACCGAGGCCGGAAGTCCGTAGCCCATCGTCCCCAACCCCCCGGAGGTCATCCAGCGGTTGGGCGCTTCAAACCCCATATACTGGGCCGCCCACATTTGGTGCTGGCCCACCTCTGTGGTGACGTAACGGTCGTGGTTCTTGGTCAGAGCCTCAAGCCGCTCAAGCGCATATTGCGGTTTGATCGTCGTGGTGGATTGGGCGTAATCCAAGCATTTGATGGATCTCCATTCATTGATCTGCGCCCACCATTTCTTGACCTCGATGGATTTTGTCTTTGATCCGCGCGCCTTCCAGAACCGAAGTGCGGTGTGCAAAACTGTCGCGATATCGCCGACAATAGGCACGTCCACCTGAATGTTTTTATTGATGGAGGACGGGTCAATATCGATATGCACTTTCTTTGAGCCGGGCGAAAAGCTGTCAGTTGTGCCTGTGATCCGGTCATCAAACCGCGCGCCGACGCATATCATGACGTCGCAGCCATGCATGGCCAGATTGGCCTCATACGTGCCGTGCATCCCCAGCATGCCAAGCCAATTGTCGCCCGATGCCGGATAACAGCCCAACCCCATGAGCGTGGAGGTGATCGGGAAGCCGGTCTCGGACACCAACTCGCGCAAGAGCGTGCTGGCTTCGTCGCCGGAGTTCACAACACCGCCGCCGGAATAGATGATCGGCCGCTCGGCGGCCTCCAGCATCTCGACGAGTTTGAGGATGCTTTCCTCATCGCCTTGGGTGCGCGGTTGGTAATGGGATGTCTTGGATTGCTTTGGCGACACGTAAGTGCCGGTGGCAAACTGAACATCTTTAGGGATGTCCACAAGAACGGGGCCGGGGCGACCATGGGTTGCCACGTGAAAAGCTTGGTGGATCGTCTCCGAGAGCGCATCTGTCTCGCGCACCAGCCAGTTATGTTTTGTGCAAGGACGGGTGATGCCAACTGTGTCGGCCTCCTGAAAGGCGTCATTGCCGATCATGAATGTTGGAACCTGACCTGTCAGAACGATCATCGGGATCGAATCCATCAATGCATCTGTCATACCGGTTACAGCATTGGTCGCACCGGGGCCGGAGGTAACCAAAACAACGCCGGGCTTGCCGGTGGAGCGGGCATAGCCTTCGGCCGCATGGGTGGCACCTTGCTCGTGGCGCACCAAGATGTGGCGGATATCGTTTTGTTGGAAAATCTCGTCGTAAATTGGAAGGACGGCACCGCCGGGATATCCAAACACTGTGTCTACGCCCTGATCCTTCAAGGCTTTGACTACCATTTGCGCGCCGGTCATCTGGCTCATCGATCATCTCCGTTGTGCTCGGACCTTATGTCCGCAGTTAAGTCTCGTTCGTGTTGAGAGGGGCCCATAAAAAAACCCCCGATTTGGGGGTCACAGGCGCTTGTTTCGGTTCAGATGTTTCTCACATCTGCCGGTCCAAGCGCTTCCTAAGTACCACGACGTCAATCACGATTAGTTTCTCCTTAGGTTTTTATTAGGCAAGTCCACCCCGGACGTCAACCTCAGATGTCGAGTATTTATTACGATAGGTGGCGATTTTGAGAACTTTTCTTTCAATATTTAGAGATCTTTCGACATTTTAGGAAATTTGAGGGGTGATTTTGGGCGTTGCAAGGCCGTGGGGAGCGGCTTTGCGGCTATTTTGGCGCGCCGGGCGGGTCTGTGTGTCCCTGCCTTTAGGGTAAGCAGCGATTTCCTGCCTGATGCCACGTCACCCCATTAAATAAAGCAACTTGCGTTGACCTTCCCGCAAGTCGTACGATACTTTACCACTTGTCTGTAGGGACTGGGGAGGGCTGTTATGCGGCTTACGTCTTTGGCAATAGTAAATGTGATGGCGGCGACTTTGATGTCCTGCGGGTCGCAAACTCCGACGGCAGCTTTGCTGCCGGGGCCACCGCCGCAACCTGTACCTGCTGAGGTTGCCTCCTTTGAGGGTTTTGCACAAAATCAAAATCAGGGCCAGCTGGCTTCGGCCAAAGCCTCTGCAGCGCCGGTCACGATTTCCGCTGGAACCGTGGGTGACGGCAAGATCACTGTAAATATCAATGGCACATCGACGGTTCTGGACGGGACTGTGGAGAACGGCAAATCGGTCTTCAGCTCGGCAGACACCGGCACGATGGTCAAAGTGATGGAGACAGACCGGGAGTCGGATGTTGTCTTGTCGCTGATCACGTCAGGGACGGGCGACGCGTCTGATGCGTCCGGCTATGACGCGCTGGGGGCAAAGACTTCTGCTGGAGAATTGACGACGCTTGGTGCGGCCGCGGTTGCCACGGCAACGTATTCGGGCCAGTCCCATCTTATGGCAACGCGGTATGACAGCGCCAATGATGTGACAGATTCCGACAGTGCAGATGGCAACCTGACGCTTAATGTGGATTTTGCAGCGGGCACGTTTGACGGTGCGATGGATTTGACTTCGACAGCGCCCGGAGCGACGAACTTTCAGGTAACGACGGTGAATGCCACCATTTCCAATGGCGACTTCTCGTCAGGGAGTTTGACCGCTGACGTCAATGTGCAGCCCGGCGCCCATGCTGATTTTCAAAATGGTGCAAATCAGTTGGGGCTTGATCCTGCGGTCACCGGCAAGCTGACCGGCGACTTCTTTGGCGCCAATGCGCAAAATGTGGGGGGTACGTTCTCGTTCAACGGGAGCGAGCCGGATCAGTTCTCAGGCAACCCGCTATTGCCGATTGTGGTGCAGGGCGGTTTCGTCGGAGCCAAGAACTAAACCAGTGAATAACCGTTTAGCTGTCACGCTCGGAGCCGGGCAGATAAATCGCCGCAACTTGCTCTGAGATCGGGTCTTTGAGATCCGTGACCTGATCGAGTTGAAGCTCCGTAGGGTCGCCCAGATCGGTCCATTCGCCACCGCGGTATATCTCTAGGGGCTGGAACCGCGCCTTATAGTCCATTTTCGGCGAGCCGGGCACCCAATAGCCCAAATACACATATGGCAGGCCCGCTGCGCGTGCAATTTCGATGTGATCAAGGATGACATAGGTGCCCAAGGACAGGTGCGCACGGGCCGGATCAAAGAAGGAATAGACCATCGACAGCCCGTCTGAGAGCACATCTGTCAGGCAAACCGCTGCCAGGTCCGGCTCTGGGTCAGTCTCGGTGCCAAGGGCGCGGTACTCCACCACACGCGAGCGCACGGGGGTTTCCTCGACCATGGCGGCAAACTCAAAGATATCCATATCCGCCATGCCGCCATCATAGTGGCGTGAGGCCAGATAGCGCTTGAATAGATCGTATTGGTCCTCTGTCGCCCACGGGGTTGAGCCCTCGCGGATCAGACCCGCATTGCGCTTGAGGATGCGTCGTTGTGATTTTGAAGGTGCAAAATCCGCCACACGGATCCGGGCGGACAGACATAAAGCGCAGTCGGCACAGGAGGGGCGGTAGACCACGTTTTGGGAGCGACGAAAGCCCTGATGGGACAGCACATCGTTCAGGCTTTGGGCGGTGTCACCCTGGAGTGCGGCGAACAATTTGCGTTCCATCCTGCCCTCTAGATAGGGGCAGGGTTGTGGCGCCGTCACATAAAACTGGGGCGTTACAGGAAGCGTGTGCCGCATGAAATCTGATTACCTTCGTCGATTGGCACAGAAAGTAACAGTATCAGGACCGTTCGCCAATACTCATTGCAAAGGTCGATTAATAACTGTGGATCCCAAGACGAAATCAGGAATGGAACGGCCATATCGGGTTGTCAGCATGGTGAGAATGGACGCCACCTGTCCAAAAAAAGTCATCACCATCACCGTGTAAATCCCGGTGTGGATCAGAGCTTCGCGCAACTCGAATTTGTGACCTCTGATGGTTCTAAATTCGATCCCCATGACAGCCATCCCCAATGTCGCGGATTTAGAGGCGATGAAGGCCACGCGGTACACAAAACCTGTAACCATGAACAAAACGCTCGTAAACAAAACGGCAATCCCAAGTGTCAGCACGCCCAGCACGAGTGTGGCGATGACGGATAATGCGATAATGATGATCGTATCAATAATCCAAGCTAGTAACCGGCGAAACACCACGCCGTAGTAAAACTCCCCGTCGTCATCGGGGTGTGGAAGCCCGTTGGAGATACTGGGATTGTAGGTCATGTCCATCTCGTTTGTGTCTCGTCT
This sequence comes from uncultured Paracoccaceae bacterium, assembly GCA_937920555.1. GTDB lineage: Bacteria > Pseudomonadota > Alphaproteobacteria > Rhodobacterales > Rhodobacteraceae > CAKZTM01. Next base: position 47,475 of record CAKZTM010000002.1, read on the forward strand.
GTCAAAGTGGTTTGGGGTGCAGACGCCAGCCCAATATACGGGCTGGCGGTATCTTGTACAATTCGGGCTTATGCAGGCTCCGCACCTTCAACAGCGCCGGGTTTGCTGCGATCGTCCATGAATTGATCGAATTCCGCCTTGTCCTTCGCTTCGCGCAGACGCTCAATAAAGGCGTGAAAGGCGTTTTGCTCGTCTTGCAACCGCTTGAGCGTTTCGTCGCGGTAGCTGTCAAATGCTGTGTTTCCAGTCGTTGGTGCGTGGAAACGGTGCGACGTGCGGCATGACATGTTTTTGCTCAGAAAGTTGCGGCTCATACGATTACTCCAAATCATGTAGGCGAGAAGAAAAAGGCCAGCGGGCCAAAAGAAGATGAAGCCAAGGATCATGGACACGATCCATGCGGCTCTGCCGCGTGCATCTAACCAGTCGCGGCCTGAGGTCAGCCAATGGGATACGGTGTTCATAATATTCTCGTCCTTTCTATGTGAATGTTGTTTACATTTACATATGTGGAGATGAAGGGCCCTTACGTCAAGCGTCTGGGCGTGGTTTTTGAAGAAATTTTGGGTGCGCGCTGATTTTCTTGTTCGTTTTCAGCGTATTGCCAATTTTACGGGTCATCCGAATTTATCGTGGATGGGGCTCTTTAGCGAAGGATTTGGGCAAAATGGGATGTGTTGCCGCCCGATTTTGAGCGGCAACATTGTCGTTTTGGTTAGTTTTTGGCGTCAAATGCGTCTTGGGCATCCTCAGCGAAACCCGGCATCATGTCACCGTGGACGGTTTCAATGCCGGAGCGCTCGCGCATGCCATCGCGGTAGATCGCTTTGATGAGCGAGATGCACATCAATACCATCACCACCGAGAAGGGCAGGGCGCCGATGACCATAGCCGTTTGGATGGCCGTGATCCCTCCGACCAGCAGCAAAGCGGCCACCACGGCCCCTAAGGCCACACCCCAGAAGATGATATGAGGCCGTGCCTTTGGGCCCTCATCGCCTGCCGCGTTGATGGTGTTGACGATCAGAACCGCGCTATCGGCGGATGTCACAAGATAGGTCATCAGCAAGATCACGATGACCAGAGCCATGAGCCAACCCAGCACATCGCCAAGCATGAACTCTGTCATGGCAAAGATCTTATCGCCGTCAGGTGCGGATGTGATTAGCCCATTGGCCCCTCCGTTCAGTTCCAGATCAATCGCTGTACCGCCGGCCCATGTGAACCACACAAAGCACATCAGGGATGGCACGATCATCGCGCCCAATACGAACTCCCGGATGGTCCGGCCCTTTGAGATACGGGCCAGAAACAGCCCTACGAAGGGTGCGAAAGCGATCCACCAAGCCCAGTAGAAGACGGACCAACCGCCCTGCCAACCTTCAAGTTGGGTGGCCACACTGTCTTCTACGCCGTCACCGCTCCAGACGCGGAACATCATATCGGGCAGTGCGATCAGATAATCCCAGATGCCAACGACCAGTGCTTGCAGGCCAAAGAAGGTTGAGCCGAACAACAAGAAGAACGCCAACAGAAATATGGAGAGGCCCATATTGATGTTGGACAGCCATTTGATGCCTTTCCCCACGCCCGAAAGCGCCGAGAGGGTTGAGGCGGCCATGATGATGACGATGGCCACAATGATACCAAAGGAGTTTGCGGTTCCTTCGGCATTGGTAAGCCCGCCGATGCCGATACGCGAAAGACCTGCCACGAATTGCTCGACCCCGAAGCCGAGTGTTTGGGCGACCCCCAGAATGGTGGCCACGACCGCTACGATATCAATTGCATTGCCAAGCCCGCCGGATAGGGATTTTCCGAAAATGGGCGTTAGTGCGGAGCGGATCGTGAGTGGCAATCCACGCCTGTAGCTAAAGAATGCCAGCGAAAGACCTGCGACTGCGTAGCAAGCCCATGCGCCAAGCCCCCAATGCAGAAAGGACCATTTATAGGCCATACGTATATTGTCTGCGGTTCCGCCATTGGTTAGACCTTGGATCACCTCGGGGTTATTGTTGAAGTGATAGACCGGCTCGGCCACGGACCATGTGAGCATTCCCACACCGATCCCGGCCCCGAACATCATCGAAAACCATGAGAAATTGGAAAATTCCGGCCTTTCGCCCGGTTGTCCAAGGTTGAGGCGGCCCGCGGTCGGCCAAATTGCCAAACCGACACAGACCAGCACAAAAAATGCGACAGTCCAGATATACCAAGCCGCAAAATTGCTCAAAATGAAGGTGTTGAACTGGCTGAGAACAGCACCTGCTTGTTCGGGAAACGCCACGGCCCAGATGATCAGGGCACCAATGATGAGTTTTCCGATGACGGATACGTTGACGCTAAATCCCTTGTAGAAGCCGCTATCTGCGGTCGCTATGGGGAGGTCAGTTAGGGGCGGTTTTATTGACATTATTATTTTCTCCTCCGTTGACTCTACGTCAACCCTACACGGAAAGGTTGTCTTTGCGAGGGCTTTTGCGACATTTGTTGCATTTGACAGGGCTGGATCTGGTCAGGAGAGGCGCCTGCGGGCAAAGCCTCTTGGCATGCAGCAGGCTTTTGGGCCCGTTTGGCGGGCTCAAACAGGGGGCGTTTTAGGTGAACCGGAAAGCGTGGGATGGGCGCCGCGATGGGCGCCAATCAAAGTGTTATGCCTGCGCCAGATAAGCCACGAGGATGTCTTTGGCCGCTTGCAGGTCATCCTTTTCGATCATTTCGGTGACCGTGTGGATATAGCGGGTCCCCACCACGATCCCCACTGCCTTAGCGCCAGCGGCTGCTTGTTGAGCCGCCGCCCCGTCCTGACCACCGGCGGCCAAAAGGGTGCGCTGAAACGGGATTTTCTTCTTTTTCGCCAGCTTCTCGATTTCCAGCACCAAGTCGCGGTCCGCGATAAAGGAGCTGTCCTTGACATGCAGGCCAAACCCGTCGCCTTGCACTGTGGTTCTGTCCTTGTCGGGCACGCCGGGGGTGTCGCAGGCGAGTGTGGTATCGATCCCGAACCCGATATCGGGTTTGATTGCATAGCTGGCGGTTTTGGCACCGCGCAGGCCGACCTCCTCCTGAGCGGTGAAGGCCACGTGGATTTCGCACGCATGTTTGGCTTTGGATTTGACCAATTCGCGGATCACCTCAATACCCAACCAGCACGCGATACGGTTATCGAGCGCTTTGGAGACGACTTTTGAGCCAATCTCGATCAAAGGCTCATCCATAACCACAAAGTCACCGACCTGGATTTTCTTGGCGGCATCTTTGCCCATCCCTGTGTCGATGATGAACTCACCCACTGTGTGCTGTTTTTTGCGCTCCTCAGGGGTGGAGATGTGCAGGCCTTTGCCGCCGGGGTTCATGACCGCCTTGTAGTCGCCCTTGTCGGTGCACACCACGACCCGGCGGGCATGCAGGACACGGGGGTCAAAACCGCCAACAGGCTGAATATTGATGAAACCGTCCTTGGAAATATGAGAGACCAGAAACCCGATTTCGTCCATATGACAGCACAGCATGATCTTCAAAGGGTCGCCTTTGCCCTTTTTGGTCGGGTTGCGCTTGCATAAAAGCGAGCCCATGGCATCGGTTTTGACCTCATCAAACAGGCCCTTGATTTCTGCGGTGATAAGATCGCGGACCCGGTGTTCGTGCCCCGGTGCGCCGGGTGTTTCGCAAAGGGCTTTGAGAAGATCAATGTTCATGGGACATGTCCTTTGAGTGAGGGGTTTGCGCCAGTTTTGTGGGGCGCGGCTGAGTTTGGCAAGGCAAATCGGTGCCGCTTTGTCGCCATATTAAGATGTATGAGATAAGTTACCGAAACAGAAGCGGAGCACCCCACATGCGTTTCAGGTTTGCGATTTTGACGTTTTTTCTGCTGACGCCTTCGGGCGCTTTTGCGCAAGCCTGCGGTGGACCCTGGGGGGAGTTTCTCAACGGAGTGCGCCAGGAGGCGGTGGCCGCCGGCGTGCCGGTGGATGCGGCCAATGCGGTGATTGCGGCCGCCCGCCAAAGTGCCGACGTGCTCAAACGCGACCGGTCCCAATCTGTGTTTCGGCAGTCTTTCCTAAAGTTTTCTGGCCGCGCGGTCTCTGGGGACCGTTTGCGGCGCGGTGCGCAGATGCGCCAAAAGCACTCCGCAGTGTTTGACCGCGCTCAGCGTGAGTTCGGGGTGCCACCTGAGGTGATCCTCGCCTTTTGGGCGATGGAAACCGATTACGGCGCTGTTATGGGCAATTTCAGCACCATCAGCGCCTTGGCAACCTTGGCCCATGATTGCAGGCGGCCCGCGCTTTTTCGCCCGCAGCTTATTGCGGCGATGGCGCTTGTTGGGCGCGGCGAATTGGCACTGACGGAAACAGGGGCTTGGGCGGGCGAGATTGGCCATGTTCAAATGCTGCCCGGCGATATTTTGGCGCGCGGCATGGACGGCGACGGGGATGGGCGGGTGCAAATCAAGACCTCAGCGCCTGATGCGATCATGTCGGCGGCAAAAATGCTGGAGTTTCACGGCTGGCGCGCCGGTGAGCCTTGGCTGATGGAGGTGACGGCACCTGAGAGTTTGGACTGGTCGCAAACCGGGCTTGCGGCTGTGCGCTCTGTTGCCGATTGGCGCGCTATGGGTGTTGCGGCACGCGCGGGCAGTTTGCCGCAATTGGATGCAGCCTTGATTGCGCCTCAAGGGCGCAAGGGTCCGAAATTCTTGGCGTTTCACAATTTTACGAAAGTTTATCTGGAGTGGAACAAGTCCTTGGTCAACACCACCACGGCGGCCTATTTGGCGACCCGGTTGGGCGGGGCCGCGCCTTATCTTAAAGGCCAGACTGATCCTGCGTTTTCCGGCGATGAGATGATTGCATTGCAACAGCGCTTGCAGGCGAAGGGCCATGATGTGGGAAAGGTTGACGGGATTTTAGGGGCCAAGACCCGGGCGGCGGTGCACGCAGAGCAGATGCGCGCGGGTTTGCCTGCGGATGGCTGGCCCACGCGCAAACTCTTGTCGGGGTTGAAGTAGCGGTGGTGTGAGCGTCCGGTTTTCGGTATGGGCTGACACATACAAGTTTAGGACGCACATATGTTTGAAAATGGCGCATTGGGAATTGTCTTTGGTTTGTTGAGCCTGTGGCGGACCGATTGGGCCGATCCTTTGGCCCCCGGCCAAGCGACGCCGGGGTTGGCCTATTCCATCGGGCAGACCTTTGAAAATGGGCAGGAGATCAGTCAGGAATTTCGTCTGAGCTATTTCACGCCGCGCACCATTGGCCCTGTGCAGGTGATGTGGGACGCGTCTTTGACCAGCCGTGGGGGCGTGTTTGTCGGCGGGGGCGGGCGGATGGAGCAGGACTTTCAAGTCGGGCCTGTGCCTGCCTATGTGGGGCTTTCTGCGCTTGTTGGGCTGTGGAACCCGTCGAATGATGTGGATTTGGGCTTTCCGATCGAGTTTCGCACTGATTTGGAGATCGGGGTGGAGCTGTCGGATACGGCCCGCATTTCGCTTGTCAGTGATCACCGCAGTCATGCGCGATTGTCCAAGCTCTTTGGCGGTGACAATTTTCGCAACCGCGGCATGGAATCGATTGCTCTAAGGTACACGCAGCGGTTTTGAGGTTATCTGATTGAGACAGGGCTGCGCCCTGTCACGAGATGTTTGCATCCGGCTCCGCCGAATGCGTGGGCCTCCGGCGGGGATATTTTTAGAACATTGAAAATACTCAGTTTTGTGCAATCAACGTAAAGCACATTGGTAGTTTGGCGTCTCGCTGCGCGTAGATGTCATAGAGTTCTTCGCGGTTTGAATGGGGGTATTCCTTGAAGTGGCGCAAATTTAGCCCGCTTTGCAAAAGATTTGTGATCACATCGCCGATTGGGTGAAAGAACCAGTAAGAGGGGGCGGTGCTATCGGGGGATTGGCCCGTATAGGTTATGGCTTTGTCCTCAATATAGGGCTCTTTGCGAAAATATGAGAGTTCGGCGCGAAATGGATCGGGGGCGTCGGGCTCAAAAATATCGAGGATCGGGTGGGTCTCATAGATGAAGACCTGTCCGCCCGGCGCCAAAATGCGACGTATCGTGTCAAAGAGCGGCTGCAAATCCGGCAGCCAATTGAGCACGCCGATGGTGATAACCACAAGATCAAAGCGCGCGGTATAGTCAGCGGGCAGGTCCAGAATGTTCGCCTCGACAAAGGTGGCGGGTTTGTTTGCGATTTGCGCAAGGGTGCGGGCTTGGTCGAGAAAGGCTGTCGATTGGTCAAATCCGGTGGCGCTACTGGCACCTAAATTGAGTAGCGAGATCGTCTCGCGGCCATTGTTGCATCCAAGTTGGGCGACTGATTTTCCGGTCAAGCCGATCTGTGTCAGACAGGCGGTCGCGGTTGGATCAAAGGTGGCGTAGCCGGGTGACGCAAAGCCTGCGCATAGGGCGTCCCATCTGGCACTGGATTTGTGCAAATGTGCCGAGCTATCCCATGCCAGTTTATTTTTGTGAACATAATCAGTCATTTGGTATGGGTATACGGAGTTGCGCTTTGCCGCAAGTTGGGCGTGGGGTGGTAGAGGTCTTCCGGTCGTCGCGTCAGCTATCGCCCGGTATCAGGCCCAAGCCGCGCAAATAGATCCCTGTGCCGCTTTCCAGCAAATCTTGCGGCGAGAACGGGGCGCGCGAGCCCGGCTCGGCGCGGGCAAAAAGTTCCACGACACCGTGGGACATGGCCCAAATGTGATGTGCGATCATTGATGCAGGTGGTCTGCGATCACTGGGAAGATGGGCGGTTATGTCCTTGGCGGCATTGGTTAAAACCGTCATGGCCTTGTTCGAGGCAAGAGCCAGATCTGGGTCTTTTGAGATTGAGAGCGAGGATTCGAACATGGCAATGTAATAGCCCGGATGTTCTTGGGCGAATTCCAGATAGGCCCGGCCTGTGGCCTCAAACGCTTTGAGCGGATCGGGGCCCGCGCCGTCACTGGCCAATTGCAACTTATCGGCAAAAATCAAGAACCCCTGACGGGCGGCTTCTGACAGGATATCCTGCTGGTTCTTGAAATGTCGGTAGGGGGCCGCCGGTGAGACCTCCGCCCGTCTGGCGGCTTCGGCCATGGTGAAGCCTTGCGGGCCTTTTTCCACCACCAGATCGAGCGCGGCCTCCACCAGCGTTTGCCTCAGATTGCCGTGATGATATCCGCGCCGCGTGGACTTATCAGCCATTTGCCATCATCTCTGGGCCGCCACAGATGTCTTCGTCCGGCGCGCATGCGACGTCTAAGTCTTTGAGATCATAATTAAATTTATGCAAGACTGTGCGGATCGCCGCGATCCGCGCCCGGCCTTTATCGTCTGAACGCACTATGGTCCAAGGGGCGTTTTCGTGATGGGTGCGGTCGAAATTTTCGGTGATCGCTTGGGTGTATTCATCCCACAGCGACAGCCCTTTGACATCGATGCCAGAGAGTTTCCATTGTTTGAGCGGGTCGCTTTCGCGCTTGAGAAAGCGGCGCAACTGCTCGGCCCGCCCCACATTGAGCCATATCTTGATCACGTGGATCCCGTCATTGGCGAGCATTTTCTCAAATTCGGGAACCTGTGAAAAGAACCGGCCGCGGGCATCGTCATCGACCCAGCCAAACACCTTTTCGACCACGCCGCGATTATACCATGAGCGGTCGAAAAACACGATCTCGCCGGCGGCCGGGAGATGTTGGATATAGCGCTGAAAATACCACTGGGTGCGTTCCACATCCGAGGGTTTGGACAGGGCCACCACGCGCGCATTACGCGGATTAAGATTTTCGCGGAACCTCTTGATTGTACCACCTTTTCCAGCGGCATCGCGACCCTCAAAGACTATGGCCACGCGGCTGCCCGAGGCCTTGACCCATGACTGAAACTTGACCAGCTCAATCTGCAATGCGTGCATGGTTTGCGCGTAATCGTCTTTATCGATGCGCTTGTCATAGGGGTAGGTCGGATTGAGGATGGCGGACTTTTTGGCGCCTTCGATTGCGCTTCGCACGGCGTCCGGTGCGCCCTCATCCAGAAACTTTGAAATTGCGCCGTCGAACGGCTTTGGGAAGTCTGATTTGGCCATGTGATCCTCAAATTCGCGCGGCCATTATCTGTATCATTGCGGCAATTGGCAACGGCGCGTTTGAAAACCCGAAAAAGTCAACCGAATCATAAGTTAACGCGGCTTTCTTAATGGCATCAATGTGTATGATTTGTGTATGACTCTTGTATGACATCGATATGACAAATCAGCGGACCGGGCGTGGTTAAGGGCGCGTTCGGTGAGGCTTTGTTAACGATTTGGGGTACTATGATACGCGTGGTTAACCGTATCTAAAGGCAGCGTTTCGGCCCTCATGGGCTGCTGGAAAACCCGATGGCCACATCATCAATCACATAATCGGAGCCCGACGGGTCCGCATCAAGCAGCACGGACAGATACAAAGGCGCGCCGGTCTCAAATTGGGCCGGGAAGGAGGCGGGCTGATTTGGGATGCCGTTTTCAGACAGCTGTACCACGCCCATGCCGGTGGCATTGTTGAGCACCAAAAGCGCGGTGTGGGTGTTGCCTTCGTTATAGCTGCCAATATCGGTGAGGTTTTGGCCGCTTTGGCCCGTCGCCTCGCCGTTTTGCAGACGTAAGGCCACGGTGCCGCGCATCCGGTCCTCGCCCACGCCAGCCCAAATGCGCCCGCCATTGTCCAGCCGCCCTTGCCATGTGACGAAAATCCTTTCGGCATTGGCGGGAACCGGGGCGGAGCGGAAGAACAGCCAAACCGTTTCGTCCACGTCGCGCGGATCGGTGCCGGATATGTGCAAGGACTGGGATTTTTCAATCGGGTTTTGATTGGTGATGAGAGCTGTCGCGTTGCCCAGCGGTTGCGCGATCAACGCGTCATCGGGCGGACCTGCGGGGGCCGAAAGCGGCGGAGCGCCTAGCGGATCAGCCTCGAAATCAGCGCGCAGAATGTCGGTGCAGGCGGTCAGGGCAAAGACTGTGAGGATGGCCGCAGTGATGTCTATGTGGTGGCGCATGTTCTTTCCCGTGAGACGCTCTTTGTCGGCGGTGGTCGCAGTTTGGCGCAGGCGGCCTTGCCAAGATGTGAGATTTTTCACCATTGGGCGCGGTGATCTATCCGGGCCTGTGCGTCCTGGCGGAATTCCTGAGCGAAATTGTCAACGTTACGACTTTTCTAGAAGAGTAGAAAAGTGAGGGGCCAAGAGATGCGGATTGCACCCTAGCCTTGAGGGAAAAAACCGTTATAAGATTGGGGAGCACCTGTTCAAAAAGAAACGGGGCGGTTGAGTTAGAACAGGCAGATCCCATGATGCAAAGCAGGCACTCATGACAGAGATGGTGTACCGGGCGACCGGTCCGACCCCCGGCGAGGCGTTGCTGTCGCGCTGGTGGCGCACGGTTGACAAAGTGTCGCTGACAGCGGCGCTATTTTTGTTTTTGGCAGGTATTTTGCTGGGGCTTGCAGCCTCGCCGCCTTTGGCTGAGCGCAATGATTTGCCGCGGTTTTATTACGTTTGGCGTCAAGCCCAGTTTGGCGGTTTGGCCTTATCGGCCATGTTGGTGGTGTCATTTTTGACCCCTGATGTCCTGCGGCGCTGGGCGGTTGTGGGCTTCTTTTGCACATTCGCGGCGGTTTTGCTGTTGCCGGTTTTTGGCACGGATTTTGGCAAGGGGGCGGTGCGTTGGTACTCGCTTGGGTTCACCTCGCTTCAGCCATCAGAGTTCTTAAAGCCTTGTTTTGTGGTCTTTACGGCATGGTTGATGTCGGCCAGTTTCGAGCGATCCGGCCCGCCGGGCATTGCCATTTCCTTCATGGTGGCGGTGTTTCTGGCGCTCTTGTTGGCGTTGCAACCGGATTTTGGGCAGGCCGCGTTGATCACCGGGTCCTGGGCAATGATGTATTTTGTGGCCGGAGCGCCGATGATCCTGATCATCTTGCTGGCCGGACTGGTCTTTGGCGCGGGCAGTTTGGCCTATCAAAACTCGGCCCATTTTCGCGGGCGCATTGACAGTTATCTGAGCTCGGAGGTCGATCCCACGACCCAGATCGGCCACGCCTCCTCGGCCATTCGTGAGGGGGGTGTGTTTGGTGTCGGCGCAGGTGGCGGCGAGATCAAGCGGACTTTGCCTGACGCGCACACGGATTTCATTATTGCGGTGGCGGCGGAGGAATACGGGCTGGTGCTGTGTTTTGTGATCATAGCGCTGTTTTTGGTGATTGTGCTGCGCGCCTTGGCGTCGCTGTTGCGCGAGCGGGATGCATTTGTGCGCTTGGCCGGGATCGGTTTGGCGGCTGGGTTTGGCTTGCAGGCATTGATCAATCTGGGTGTGACCGTGCGGCTTTTGCCCGCCAAGGGCATGACCTTGCCGTTTGTGAGTTATGGCGGGTCGTCCTTGCTGGCCATTGGGATTTCCTTGGGGATGTTGTTGGCGCTGACCCGTCGCAGGCCCCAAGATGAGTTGGAAGATGTGTTTGGGGCTGACCGGTGAGTGCGCCTTTGCTGGTGATTGCGGCAGGGGGCACGGGGGGGCATATGTTCCCCGCGCAGGCTTTGGCCGAGACGATGCTGGCGCAGGGGTGGCGGGTCAAGCTGTCCACCGATGACCGCGGTGCGCGCTATGCGGGCGGTTTTCCAGATGCGGTAGAGCGCGAGGTGGTGGCGGCGGCCACATTCGCCCGTGGCGGGTTTCGCGCCAAGCTCACGGCACCTTTCAAGATCATGTCGGGCATCGCCAAGGCGCGCGGTGCCATGCGGCGCGATCTGCCCAGTGTTGTGGTGGGCTTTGGCGGTTATCCGGCGCTGCCTGCCATGTCAGCGGCCCAGTCTTTGGGTTTGCCGCGCATGATCCATGAGCAAAACGGCGTGTTGGGGCGGGTCAATAAGGCGTTTGCCACGCGGGTGCACAAGGTGGCCTGTTCGGTATGGCCCACGGAATTGCCCAAAGGGGCGGATGCGGTTCACACGGGCAATCCGGTGCGTGATGTCATTCGCGCAAAGGCTGGCGCGGCTTATCCGGATATGGGCGGGGTGCTCAAGGTGTTGGTGATTGGCGGCTCGCAAGGGGCCTCGATCCTCAGCCAGATTGTGCCGGACGCTTTCGGGCAACTGCCCGGTGACATGCGGGCCCGTCTTGATGTGTCGCATCAGGCGCGCGATGCGGATCATGACGGGGCGGTTTCGCAATATGCGGCGGCTGGAATTACCGCCGATGTGCAGCCTTTCTTTGACGATGTGCCAGAGCGGCTTGCGGCGGCGCATCTGGTGATTTCGCGCTCGGGCGCATCCAGCGTGGCGGATATTTCGGTCATTGGCCGCCCGTCGATCCTGATCCCTTTGGCCGCTGCTATCCGCGACGAACAAACCGCAAATGCGCGCGGGTTGGAGACGGCAGGCGGCGCTGTGGTCATCCAAGAGCGTGATCTGGGCGCCGCGCAGCTCAGCGCGGAGGTTGCGGCTATTCTGAGCGATCCCGCGCGCGCCGGGGCGATGGTTGAGGCC
>CAKZTM010000003.1 GCA_937920555.1 uncultured Paracoccaceae bacterium
ACACTTGACCACCCCAACATCCTCCCCCACCTTGTAACGCAAGGGGAGCCCGCATGACCAAAGCAGACGACGCCTATAAAGAAGCTGAACGCCGGATCGCAAAAGCGCTCGCGGAAGGGGCAACCGAACTAAATCTCAAAATCGAAGACTTGGAAACCATCCCGCCGGAAATCGCCGATCTGAAAAGCCTAACGGGCCTTGACCTGAGGAACACCCGGATCAGCGATGCCACCCCTCTGGCAGCTCTCACAAGCCTAACGCTCCTTGTCCTGAGCAACACCCGGATCAGCGATGTCACCCCTTTGGCAACTCTCACAAGCCTAACGCGCCTTTTCCTGAGCAACACCCAGATCAGCGATGCCACCCCTCTGGCAGCTCTCACAAGCCTAACGCGCCTTGACCTTGACAACACCCGGATCAGCGATGCCACCCCTCTGGCAGCTCTCACAAGCCTAACGCTCCTTGACCTTGACAACACCCAGATCAGCGACCTGCGCCCGATTGAGAACCTTGAAAGCCTTGTTAGCGATCAAGATTTTTCCGGCCTTTTCTTCCAAAACACCCCCGCCACCGAACTAGACCCAGAACTCAAACGCCTCTCAGAAATCAAAAACCACCAAGACCGCACCCGCCAGACCCTGGACTACCTCAAATCCCTCAAAGAATGGCCGCCGCGCAAATCCGGAACAAAGAAACCCTTTCCAAAAATGCCGGAACAGGCAGATGTGCTCGCGGTCTTTCTGACCGACGGCGATCTGTTGGAAATTATGGCGGCGCTTCCCGATGACGCCGAATTTAAGGACCGGGTCAAACAAGCCTGTCACGACCGGCTGAAGACTGCGGCATCCAACCTGATCAACTCGGCAGGAAATCACTATGCCTATCATGATCTGACCCAAAGGGCTCTGGAATTTCGGGATCGTCTCGACCAACCGTTCGAAGAACTTGACATGCTCGACCTGCATTTCGGCATTGAGATGTTTCGGGAGGTTCTGGAAAACCGCGACGAGCGCAGCGACGAGGACGCGCTCACGCCCAAGCTCATCTCCTCCCTGTCCGAGATCGACCGCTACGGCCCCGGCCTCGTGCGCGACAACGAACATGTCGAGGCATTTGAGAAACGCCGCGCTGCGGATCATGACGACACGCCGGTTGAGAACCAAGACGACAAGTCAGCCCTGCTCGGTCAAATTGAGATCGCCGATGAGGTCATGGGGGACAATCTCCGCGACGTCGCAAGACAATCAAAAGATCAACCGGCTCAAAGCAAGCGCGGCTACGCCGGAACGCTTATCAACCGGCATACGATTATCAAAGCCGGCGGTGCGATCACGCTTGGTGTCATCGGGGCCCGAGCCGATGCGCTGGTTATGTGGCTTTATACAAACGCCGATCTTATTCTTGCCGTGTCGGCACCTTACGGAGAGAGTTTCTTAAATTGGATATCGCCGATCATCGACACGGTTCGGCAAACCGGCGGTCAATCTTACCAAGCCTTCAAAGCTCTTTGGGACAAGACACATGGCGAAGATGACGATCCCATGGGCTAACCCCACCTAACTGGTCGGTGGCAGGTTCAGCTTCTCCGTCACGGCCTTTTGCAAATCCAGCAAATCCTGCGGGGCCTCGCCGTTCAAATCCTGCGCCTCGTTGATCTGTTCGCGCAGCATTTCCAGCAATTCATACCCGTCCTGAGGCTGGTATGTGCCCGCCTCCAGCAGCACCGCAATCCGCGCCTTTAGGTCTTCAAACATCGCCCAAGCCTCCCTTGTAATTTATCCATCCAACAGCACTTTTGCAGCCGATCTGGCCGCATCCGACACAACATCACCCGCCAGCATCCGCGCGATCTCATCGACCCGCTCTTGCGTGCCCAAAGCCGCCACATTGGTACGCGTCTGACCGCCCATAACCGCCTTGGACACCTGCCAGTGATGGGCGCCAAATGCCGCCACTTGCGGCGAGTGGGTGACCACCAGAACCTGACCCTTTTCAGACAGTTGCGCCAAACGCCGCCCCACTGCATCCGCGGTCGCACCGCCCACACCGCGGTCAATCTCATCGAAAATCATCGTCTGCGAGGACGCCTCCGTCAGACACACTTTCAGCGCCAGCAAGAACCGCGACAACTCCCCGCCTGACGCAATCTTACCCAAAGCCCCCGCAGGCGCACCGGGGTTCGTGGCCACTTGGAAAAACACCGCATCAGACCCGCCCGGCCCCGGCTCACCAGAGGTCACAGAGGTCTCAAACACCGCCCGCTCCATCTTCAGCGGCGCCAGCTCCAACCCCATGGCCTTGTCCAGACGCTTGGCGGATTTCTCGCGCAGCCCCGACAGTTTCAACGCCGCCCCGTCATAAGCCGCCTCAGCCTCCCGAACCGCCGCTGACAGCGCCTCTAGATGCGCATCACCGGCCTCAATCGCAGCCGCGCGGGCGGCAAAATTCAGCGCCAAAGCAGGCAACGCATCGGGCTGACAATTGTGCTTACGCGCCAAAGCCCGGATGGCAAAAAGCCGCTCCTCCACATGCTCCAACTCGGTCGGGTTGTAATCCAACTCGCGCAAGGCATCCTCGACACCGCGCTCGGCCTCTGCCATCTCCGACAAGGCCCGCTCAAGGGCTGCCACAGGTCCCGCCAAATGACCATCCGACGCCGCCGAGGCATCCTCCAGCCACCGCAACGCATCCACGGTCTTGCCCTGCGCCCCGTCATTGCCCAAAGCATGCTGGGCGCGGGCCACATCCTCGCGAACCTTTTCAGCCGCTTGCATAAGCCGACGGCGACCGTCCAACTCCGCATCCTCGCCCTCTTGCGGGGCCAGATCGGACATTTCCTTGACCGCATGGGCCAGAAACTCCGCATCTTCCGCCGCCTTGTCGAGCGCCGCTTTCGCCTCCGCCAAAGCCGTGCGTGCCGACCGCAAATCGCGCCACGCCACCCTCGCGGCAGATACCGCAGGCCCGTGGCCGCCAAACGCATCCAGCAAATCGCGGTGCGCACGCGGGTCCAAAAGCCCGCGATCATCGGATTGACCGTGCAACTCAACCAATGTGTCGGACAAGGCCCGCAACACCTCACCAGAGGCACGCCGATCATTCACAAACGCCTTCTTGCGCCCATCCGCCGAGGTGACACGGCGCAAAATCAACTCATCTGACGGATCAAACCCGCCCTCATCCAAAACCGCACGGGCCGGATGATCGGGGCCCAGATCAAACACCGCCGTGACCTCACCCTGAGACGCCCCCGCGCGCACAACTTCCGCCCGGCCACGCCAGCCCAAAGCCAAACCCAAACTGTCCAGAAGGATCGATTTTCCCGCCCCGGTTTCCCCGGTCAGCACATTTAGCCCCGGATGAAACTCCAGCTCCAAATGCTCAATCAAAAGAATATCACGAATGATCAGGTCACGGAGCATGTCCCGGCCCCACCCATATCAACAAGCCCTAAAGCCACTTTCCCTGCACCACTTGCCGGTAAATGCTGGTCAACCAACTGTCCCCCGCTTGTGCGGCGTCCAACCCCTCACCGGTCAACAACGCATAGGAATTCTCGTACCACTCGGAACCCTGGAAATTATGCCCCAAAATCGCCCCGGCAGTTTGCGCCTCATCATTGAGCCCCAACGACAAATACGCCTCCACCAAACGGTGCAAAGCCTCCGCCGTGTGCGAGGTGGTCTGATACTCCTCCACCACCGCGCGGAACCGGTTGATCGCCGCCGTGTAATGCCCGCGCTTGAGATAATAGCGCCCGATCTCCATCTCCTGACCGGCCAAATGGTTCAACGCCAGATCAAACTTCAACCGTGCCGAGGCCGCGTATTCGCTGTTGGGATAGCGCTCAATGGTCGCCCCCAAAGCCTGCAAAGCCTCAAACGTGGTGCCCTGATCCCGGCCCACATCCACGATCTGATCGTAATGCGACAACGCCACTAAGAACTGCGCATAAGACGCATCCTCGTCAGCGGGGTAAAAATCCAGATACCGCTGGGCGGCGGAACGCGACAGCTCATAATCCCCCGCCGAATGATAGGAAAACGCCGACATCATCATCGCCCGCTTGGCCCATTCGGAATAGGGGTATAGCCGCTCGATCTCTCCGAAGGTGGAACCGGCACGCACCGCATTGCCCTGCTGCAACATGCCCTCAGCCAGCCGGTAAATCTCCTCAGGAGTACGGCTTTCCAGATCTGTCGCAGGATCAACCGATCCCGCACATGCCGCCAAAACAGCAACCAAGCCAAACTGGCGCAACTTTGTCGAAATCCGATATGATCCACGCATCATGGGTCCTGACCTTACAACTCGGTGCACCTTACTCGACTTTTGAGGTCATTGAAAAGACACCGATTGCCTGTTGCAGCCCCACAAACGCATATTCCGCGAAATTGTGAACATGAGGTCTCAGTTCAAAGCGGCTTTACCCGACCGAGGCCAGATCACGCGCCTTGAGTTCCATCCCCGGAAGCCGCAAATCGGCCTCGCTATCCGCCGGTTCAATCCGGTAACTGTCCGGCAGCGCAAAGAGCTTGCGCAACAACATGTTGGTCATGGCATGCCCCGCCTTGTGCCCCCGGTAAGAGCCCAAGATCGGCGCGCCCGCCAATGACATATCGCCCAGCGCATCCAGCATCTTGTGGCGCACACATTCGTCCACCCGGCGGAACCCGCCCGGCGACAATATCGCATCACCATCGACCACAATCGCATTTTGCATGGTGCCACCCAGCGCAAGCCCTTGGGCGTGCAAGTGATCCACATCAGCCTTGCGGCAGAATGTCCGGCAGTCCGCCAACTCGCGCAGGAAGCTGCCATTGGACAGATCTTGGCGCAGCGTCTGACGCCCGATCACCGGATCAGCAAACTCGATGGAATAATCAATCTCGAAACCCTGATGGGGCCGAAATTCCGCAAATGCGTCACCGCGCTCAACCCGAACCGGCTTGAGAATGCGGATCATATCCACAGGCTTGTTTTGTGGCGTGACACCCGCCTCCAGAAACGCTTGTGCAAAGCGCAGCGAGGAGCCGTCAAAAATGGGAACTTCCGGCCCGTCAATGTCGATCAGCGCGTTGTGAATACCGCAACCGGCAATTGCCGCCATCAGATGCTCGATCGTGGACACGCCAACAGCGGCCTCGTTTGAAATCCGTGTATTGAGAACCGTGTCGCTGACATTGTCCCAGCGCGCAGCGATCAAATTGTCCCGGTCCGTCACATCTGTGCGGCGAAACCAAATGCCGTGCCCCACAGGGGCCGGTGCCACGCAAAGACGCGCCGGACGCCCGCTGTGCAAGCCGGTGCCGATCAGTTTCACGTCCGATGTAATGGTCTGCTGCACGGGTGCTGCCTATTTTGCATTCTCAAACTGTGGTTTCATGGAAAACCAAGTCTTCGTTAACGCCGCACTGCACCATGCTCAAATCAAGGTTTGTGACCGTTTACTACAAAACCGGTAACAAAACCAAAAACTGCCCGAAAAACGGGCAGTTAGAGTGGTTTTTAGGTAGTTTTATCGGCGTTAATTCGCCTGCCTGCGCAAAAACGCCGGAATGTCGGCTTTGTCGCGCTCGCCCTGATCCACAACCGGGTCAGGATCAACCGCACTGCTGACAGAAGGTTCTTTGCGCTCTGGATACGGCTCCTCGCGCCCACCGGTCATGCGGTGAATGAGCGAATTGATCGCGAACCGGCCCGAACGATCCTCAGCCGGTGCAGACGCGCCTGCGGATGGATCTGGCATCTTCGAGACCGCCTCCTGAAGCCGCTGCTTGACCGCATCGCTGGTCTCCACACGGCGCGGTGCGGGCGAAAACTGCGGCGCTTCAGGCGCTTGAGCGGCAGTTTCTTGCAACGCGCCTGCCTCAGGCTCGGAATGGCTGAATGTCTGAGGTGCCTCAGGCGTCGGAGCCGGAGCCGCCTCCACCTCGGGCTGCTCCACCACCAAAGGCTCGCGCGGAGCGCGCTCAAATGTGGGCGTGGTGCGGGCGGCATGCTCGGCCGCCACAACATCCGCAACCGTCCGGCGCGGCGTGGCGGGCTCCTGAGCCCCCTCAACCGCATCAATACCGGTCGCAACAACAGACACGCGCATCAGACCTTCACAGGCATCATCAAGCGTCGAACCGACGATGATATTGGCCTCGGGGTCAACTTCCGCACGAATGCGGTTCGCCGCCTCATCCAACTCAAAGAGCGTCAGATCATGGGAGCCGGTGATGTTGATCAGCACGCCGCGCGCACCTTTGAGCGAAATCTCGTCGAGAAGCGGATTGGCAATCGCTTTCTCTGCCGCCTCAATAGCGCGGTTCTCGCCGGTGCCCTCACCGGTACCCATCATCGCCTTGCCCATTTCGTCCATCACAGAACGAATATCAGCAAAGTCCAGATTGATGATCCCCGGACGCACCATCAAATCGGTGACACCCTTCACGCCCTGATACAAAACATCATCGGCCATCGAGAACGCCTCGGTAAAGGTCGTCTTCTCATTGGCCAAACGAAACAGGTTCTGATTGGGAATGATGATCAGCGTGTCGACCACCTTTTGCAATTCTTCAATACCGTGCTCAGCCTGCGACATGCGCTTGGCACCCTCAAACTGGAACGGCTTGGTCACAACCCCGACCGTCAAAACACCCATCTCACGGGCCGCTTTGGCAATCACAGGGGCCGCACCGGTGCCCGTACCACCACCCATACCGGCGGTGATGAAACACATGTGTGAGCCCGCAAGGCGATCCACGATCTCCTCGATGCTTTCGGCCGCCGCATGGGCGCCGATCTCAGGCTTGGCACCAGCACCCAGACCCTCGGTGACCTTCACACCCAACTGCAACTTGGTCGGAGCCGTGGATTGCTGAAGCGCTTGGGCGTCCGTATTGGCAACCACAAACTCGGCACCTTCAAGCTCTTTGGCGATCATGTTGTCCACAGCATTTCCGCCAGCGCCGCCGACGCCAAACACGGTAATGCGAGGTCTCAATTCGGTGTTCTCGGGAACGCTTAGGTTCAATGCCATTTTTAACTCGCCTGATTATGAACGGCCCGACTGACCGGTGCCTGTTAACTGCTTTTCTTGATTCGAAATCGTACATTATTGAGGCGGCTTGGTCACGCATTAATCCCGTAAAACTACTATATGCAGTGTAAAACCACAAAATCGGCCAAAACCCGCAGAGCCAACCACTACGGATTTTCCAAACTATCCTGTAAATTTTTCGCGCCCCCTAAGGGTCAGACTGCGCGAAAATCACCAATTTTCTTTAAACCACCGCAACGCCCGCTTGACCGAACGATTGCCCAAATGGTCCACGGGCATCTCGAAATCCCAACATTCGTCCTGCGGATGAACCGTGTGCAAAGCCAGCCCGACCACCGAAGAAAATCCCGGCCCGGTGGCCGCCTGAGGCAACCCCAAAACCCGCAGCGGTTTGCCCCGGCGCACCTGACGCCCAAGCACCCGCGTGGCCAATTCCTCGATCCCCTGAAGCTGACTGCCACCACCGGTCAAAACGATCCGCTGGCCGGGCAAATACTCAAAGCCGGACGCATCAAGAACAGCCCGCACATCCTCCAGAATTTCCTCCATGCGTGGCCGAATAACCCCGATCAACTCCGAGCGGCTGACCCGCCGGCGCTCACCGGCCGCCTCGTCCAGAGGCGACGGGATCTCGATGAAATCCCGGTCATCCGCACCGGTGGCGATCAAACCGCCATGGAATGTCTTGAGCCGCTCGGCCACCTGCTCGGACACATGCAGCGCCTGACAAATATCGCGGGTCACATGCAAACCGCCAATGCGAATGGCATCGGCAAAAATCATCTGCCGCTTCATGAAAATCGACACACCCGACGTGCCCGCGCCCAGATCAATGCAGGCCGCCCCCAACTCTTGCTCATCCTCCACCAACGAGGACAGCCCAGAGGCGTAAGACGACACCGCCAAATCGCACAGCTCCAAATCACACCGTTTGATGCAATGCATGATATTCTGAATGGTCCGCGCCCCAACCGTCAGCAGATGTAAATCCACCCCCAGCTTGGTGCCCATTTGCCCGCGCGGGTCCGCAAGACCGGACTTGCCGTCGAGCATGAAATTGACCGGCAGCGCATGAATAGCCTCGCGCGCGCCCTCGCCAAAATCAGGGACATCACATTCCGCCAACACCCGCCCGATATCATATTCCGAGACCGCACCCTCCTCGACCTCGACCTGACCATGAACCCCATAAGACCTTGGCCTGCCGCCCGAGAACGTAACGATCACATGATCAAGCCGAACACCGGCCATCTTTTGGGCTGCCTGAACCGCCGTGCGCACCGCCCGCTCGGCCTCGTCCATAACCACGATCTCGCCGAACTCCATGCCGCGTGCGCGCGTCGTAGCCGCACCGATGACCCGAAAATCGCCGTGATTGCCCAAAGCGCCCACGCCGTCCTGCTTGGCCGCGGCCTGCACCTCGGGATCGAATTTCAATACCAGACATCCAACCTTCGATGTGCCAATATCCAGTACCGCCACAAGGCCCTTTTTCATCGCCGCAGACCTGCGCTGGCGCATGGCCCGTTGTGTCTCGTAAAGTGACACTGTCATTGCCCGTCTCCCTCAAAACTCAATTGATACGGTCGGTGAACCTCCGCCGCATACGCCCCCAAACGCAAAACCGGACGCAACCCGTCGCGCAAATCAACAATCGCGACATCCTTGTCCAACAGCCCCTCACTTGCGTGAAGCGCCATCAGTCGTGCAAGTGCCCGCTTGGCACCGTTCTCCGGTAGATATATTTCCTGCTCCCGGTCCAAAACGATGGTCCAGCGCCGCGCGCCGACCCGCTGCAACCCGCGCAGGCGCGACACAACCGGCTCCAACATCGTCAACAGCTCCAACGCCTCCGGGATGTGCGCATCCGCCCCCATCCCTGCGATTACCGGCAAATCCACTCGGTCCAGACGCGACGCCACTTCGCCCAAAACCACACCATCCGCACCGGCCAGCTTCAGACCATCGGACATGCGCCAAATCACCACCGGCACCCGCTGGCTCAGCGTGATCTGCAAAACACCTTTGGACCCGACACGCACCGCCGCATCCGCCACCGACGGCAGCATCTCCAAACGGTCGCGCAGGCTTGCAATATCCAGATCAAGCGAGGACATGGGCAAGGTCAGCCCGGCCAGCCGAACCACCTCCGCCTCCAGATCCTCAGACGCGCCGTAAACCGCCAAGGACGAGACCTTGAACTCCTCCCGCCCGACAATCGCCGTGCGCAGATCGCTGACGGTTTGCGCCATGCCCGCGCGGATTGTCTTACTTGTGGCCACATGAAACGTGACCCCCAACAACAATGCGGTCATGGGGCCGAACATCACGATCCGGCGCACCGACGGGCGCAGCCATAGCCGGCCCAGGCGATATCTCAAAAGTGATGGGGCAGGATCACGCCGCGCTCTTAGCGATTGCATGACGCGTCCTCCACCATCCAGCGCACCAACGCTCCAAACTCAATTCCGCAAGCGGCCGCCTGCTCGGGGGCCAGCGAGGTCGGTGTCATGCCCGGCTGGGTGTTGGTCTCCAGCAAGATCAACCCGTCCTGGCCCTTGTCCTCGTCCCAGCGAAAATCCGTGCGCGTCACACCGCGACAGCCCAACACATTATGAGCCGTCAGCGCGTGATCCATACACGCGTCAAAAATCGCCGAGGGCAGTTCGGCGGGCACCACATGACGCGACCCGCCGGTTTTGTATTTGGCATCGTAATCATACCAGCCCTCGGTGACGATATCGGTCACCGTCAACGCCCGGCCCCCCATGACCGCACAGGTCAACTCGCGCCCTGCCACAAAGGCCTCCACCATTACGGTGTCGGGCATCTCAGCAGAAAGCCGCGCAGGCCCGTTGGCACCGTCGGTGACAATATAAACCCCGACCGAAGACCCCTCATTGTAAGGCTTCACCACATAAGGCGGCGCCATGGGATGATCCGCACGCGCCGCATCCGCAGACGTCAAAATGGAGGCCGCAACCGGCAGACCGACGGCCCGGTAGGCATCCTTGGTCCGCTCCTTGTTCATCGCCAAAGCCGAGGCCAAAACCCCCGAATGGGTGTACGGCAACTGCATCCACTCCAGCAGACCTTGGACACACCCGTCCTCGCCCCAGCGACCGTGAAGCGCGTTGAATACAATGTCGGGCTTGGCGGCGGTCAGCTCATCGCACAGGTCCGCGCCTGCGTCGATTTCCGACACATCATATCCTTCCGCACGCAGCGCACTCACACATTCACGGGCCGACGCAAGCGAAACCTCTCGCTCAGCGGATGGACCGCCCTTTAGTACTGCAATGCGGGGATTTGTCCTGCTCGACATACCCGCCTCTTAACCGCTGGCGCATTTGCTGCACCTTGCCTTATTTATCCAGAGCCGGTTTTTCCGACCCGTCTTATTTCCCATTGTAACGTAATTCCGCTGTTTTCAAAGACCCTTTTTCGAACCATTTCGCCAAGCCCCTCCAAATCAGCCGCCGTGGCATCTCCGGTGTTGATCAGAAAGTTCGGATGCATCGGTGACATCTGCGCACCGCCAAGGGTGGCACCGCGCAAACCGGCCTCGTCAATCACCTTCCACGCCTTGAGATCATGCACATCATCGTCGCGCCCGGTCGATGAAAAACCAGCCGGATTTCGGAAGGTGGAGCCGCAAGACCGCTCCTTGACCGGCTGGGTGGCGGCACGCTTGTCCAACGCATCCGCCATTTTCGCCTCCAACGCATCGGGCGCACCAGAGGGTGCCTCAAACGTGACCGAGGTGATCACAACATCATCGGCCAAACCGGTGGACCGGTAGGAAAATCCCATATCGTCCGGGCCCAATTGCAACCGTGAACCGTCGCGCGCAACCGCCTCCGCTTGCACAAAAACATCCGCCACATAGGTGCCGTAACAGCCCGCATTCATCCGCGCAGCCCCGCCAATGGCACCGGGAATGGTGCGCAAAAACGCCAAATCCAAACCAGCCGCCGCCGCCTTGCGCGCCACATGCGCGTCCAAAGCCGCACATCCGGCCACCACACGGTTGCCCGAAATCTCGATCCCGTTAAAGCCGCGCCCCATGCGCAACACGACCCCGTCAATACCGCCGTCACGAATGATCAGATTGGAACACACACCCACAGGCATCACCGCAATATCGGGCGCACACGCGGCCAGAAAAACCTGCAAATCCGCCACATCCGCAGGCTGATACAGCCACTCGGCCGGACCACCAACCCTGAGCCATGACAGATCCGCCAAAGACCGGTCCGGCGTGAGCACACCGCGCAACCCGGGTATTTTCTCAGGTGTCATCATCTGAAACCCACCCGTAATGACGCGCCAAACGCCAAACAAAATATCCGGCCCAACGCATCTGAATGAACATCAAAATCAAGATCGGGAACCCGACCAACCAACCGGCGGTTTTGACCACGGCCATGACAATGGGCCCCCAGCTGAGCAACATCACCACAAGCGCGGGCGTCTTGAGAATGTTGGGCCCGACCGCAAACAGATTGGCCAGCAACATCCAACATAAGGCGATGACCACACTGTGCTCGTAAAAATAGGCGATCATCCGTCCAATGCCTTTGGCAAACCATGCGCCCAAGCGCTGATCGTACCCGCCCCCATGAAGACGAATAAATCGCCCGGCTTGGCCTCGGCGCGGAAAAACGCGGGCATATCCGCCTCACCTGCAACCGCCAAAGGCCGCTTGTGCCCATGCGCTTTGAGACCGGCGACCAACCCGTCGCGGTCAGCCCCCTCAATGGGGGCTTCACCTGCGGCAAACACATCCGTGATGGCGACCACATCCGCGTCATTGAAGCAGGAGCAAAACTCCTCAAACAAACTGTCGAGCCGCGAATACCGATGCGGCTGATGAACCGCGATCACACGGCCCTGTGTGGCTTGGCGTGCCGCCGATAAAACCGCCGCGATCTCCACGGGATGATGCGCATAATCATCAATGATGGTCACACCGCCAACCTCGCCCACACGCGTGAACCGCCGGTTGACACCACCAAAGGAGGTGAGCGCCGATTTGATCTGCTCAGACGACACACCCAAATGGCGCGACACGGCCACAGCGGCCACAGCATTGGACACATTGTGATCGCCGGGCATGGGCAAATGCGCGCCCTCAATGGTGATCCCCTCAGCTTGCAGAACCACGTCAAAATGCGCCCCGCCGCCCTTATAAGTCAGATTGGCGATCCGCACATCCGCCTGCGGATTGAACCCGTATGTGATCACGCGGCGGTCATGAATGCGGCCCACAAGCGCCTGAACCTCCGGGTGATCAATGCAGCACACAGCCACACCGTAAAAAGGAATGTTGGACACGAAAGTCTCAAACGCCGCCTTCACACCCTCAAAATCCCCGTAATGATCCAAATGCTCAGGATCGATATTGGTGACAATGGCAATGGTCGCAGGCAGCTTGGTGAAGGTGCCGTCGCTCTCATCAGCCTCCACCACCATCCACTCGCCCGCCCCCATACGCGCGTTGGAGCCGTAAGAATGAATGATCCCGCCATTGATCACCGTAGGGTCCATGTCGCCTGCATCCAAGAGGGCCGCCACCATCGATGTGGTTGTGGTTTTGCCATGCGTGCCGGCCACGGCCACATTGGATTTGAGGCGCATCAACTCCGCCAGCATCTCTGCCCGGCGCACCACCGGCAGGCCTTGGTCGCGGGCCGCGTCCAGCTCAGGATTGCCCCGCTTGATGGCCGACGAGATCACAACGACCTCCGCACCATCCAGATTTTCCGCCCGCTGGCCTTCAAAAATACGCGCGCCCCGCGCCGACAAACGCTCAGTGATGGCCGAGGCTTTGGCATCCGAGCCCTGCACCGCATAGCCAAGGTTCAACAATACCTCCGCAATACCCGACATGCCAATGCCGCCAATGCCCACAAAATGGATCGCCCCAATGTCGACGGGAAGTTTGGTCGCCGCTCTGTTCATGTCGCCCCTGCCAATTTCAGCACTTCATCTTTTAATCGGTCCACCGCATCGGGGCGTCCTTGAGACCTGGCGGCCTCAACCATCGCCCCGGCGCGCGCGGGATCGCTCAGAATAGCCGCAACCTCCGCGCTGAGCTGCGCGGCGCCCAGATCACGCTCTTGGATGACCACAGCGCCGCCTGCCGTCTCCAACCCGCGCGCATTTGCGGTTTG
>CAKZTM010000004.1 GCA_937920555.1 uncultured Paracoccaceae bacterium
GGCGTGACCACCATGGTGACCCGCCCCGACACAGACCCGCCCATTGATACGCCGGAAATCCTGCAATTCCAGCACCGCCGCGCCAATTCCGACAGCATCGTGCGCGTCCTGCCAATGGCCTGCCTGACCAAATCCCGCGCAGGCACTGAAATGACCGAAATCGGCTTCATGCAAGACGCTGGTGCCGTGGCCTTCTCCGATGCCGACAGGCCCGTGACCGACAACAAAGTGCTCACCCGCGCGCTGGCCTACGCCGCCTCCATGGGCGCGCTTGTGATCGGCCACGCCCAAGATGCGAACCTCTCTCAAGGGGCCGCCGTCACCTCCGGTGCATTTGCCACCAAACTGGGCCTGCCCGCCGTGTCCCCCATCGCCGAGCGCCTGCAAATCGACCGCGATCTGGCCCTCGTCCACGCCACAGGCGTGCGCTACCACATCGACCAAATCTCAACGGATCAAGGCATCCAAGCCCTCCTGCGCGCCCGCCGCGAAGGCACACGCGTCACCGCCGGCGCCTCCGTGCATCACCTGACCCTCAACGAGTTCGATGTGGGCGACTACCGGACATTCTTCAAACTCAAACCGCCCCTGCGCGCCGAAGAGGACCGCCTTGCCATTGTCCAAGCGCTGGCCGACGGCGATATCGACATTATCTCCTCCATGCACACCCCCCAAGACGAGGAAAGCAAACGCCTGCCGTTTGAAGAGGCCGCATCGGGCGCCGTCGCGCTTGAGACACTCCTGCCCGCCACGCTCAGACTGGTCCATGCAGGCCAACTCACCCTGCCGCAACTGTTTCGCGCACTCGCCTTGAACCCGGCAAAACTGTTGGGCCTGCCACAAGGGCGCATGGCCGTGGGCGCACCGGCGGACCTGATCTTGTTCAACCCAAACACACCCTATATTTTGGACCGCGCGACACTCCGGTCGAAATCCAAAAACACGCCCTTTGATCTGCAACGCATGCAAGGCCGCGTGCTGAAAACCTTTCTTGCAGGCGCGGAAATCTTCCGCCACGATGCATCATCATGATTGAAACATTGCAACTTATCGCCGTCTTTATCCTCAGCTACATGATCGGCTCAGTGCCGTTTGGCGTGCTGATCTCCAACATGTTCGGCCTTGGCGATCTGCGCGCCATAGGCTCGGGCAATATCGGCGCCACCAATGTCCTGCGCACCGGCAACAAATTTGCCGCCGCCGCCACACTCGCACTCGATATGGCCAAAGGGGCGGTCACGGTCCTTCTGGCCCGGTATTTCCTTGGCGAAACCGCAGCCCTGATCGCAGGATTGGCCGCCTTCTTGGGCCACCTGTTCCCGCTGTGGCTGAACTTTAAAGGCGGCAAAGGCATGGCCACGTTTTTGGGCGTGATGCTGGCGGTGTGCTTTCCCGCCGGGCTCATCGCCTGCGCCATATGGCTGATCACCGCCTTTATGGGCCGCATATCCAGCCTGTCAGCCCTCACATCCACACTGATCACACCGCTTTGGCTGCTCTTGCTTCACAGCTCGACCGCAGCCCTTTTGGGGGTGATCATGGCGCTTTTGGTCTGGGCTAAACACCATGCCAATATCAAACGCCTGCTGGGTGGAACCGAAAGCCTGATCGGCAAAAGCTGATCACTCCGCCGCGATTTTTGCCCCCTGATGAGAGGCCCGCCGCAGGTTTTGCGCCAGATTTTGCAATTGCGGCGCTGTGAGCGCATCCGCATCCGCACGCACCTGACGGGTCAGCGCCTCGTAGCGATCCGCCTGACCTGCCGCGATCCAATCGCGCGCCATATCGCGAAGACGCCCGTGCCCCAATTGACCCATCTGATAATCGCGCGAAAAGCCGTGGCCCATGGGCACAATCGCCCCGTCTGTCTCAATGCACAACGGATGCACCTGATCGGCAAATGTGGTGGGCTCACATTTGGTAAGACCGCCGCGCAACTCTTCGGGCAAACGCGGCTGGAAATCCACCACAATACGCAACCGTTCGCCCATGCGCTTTTGAATATCCGCCGCCCGTCGCGCCGCCATTAGCGCCGCAGGCTCGTCCACATCCAAACGCTCAAACGCGCCGCCTTCCGCCGCTCGCCCGACAAGGTCCAAAGGATGCACTTGCAGAATGGAGGCACCGGCCTGCGCCGCGAAATCCGCGGCCCATTCCAGCTCATGGGCGTTGTCGCGGCATAAGGTGAATAAAAACCCAAACGCGATCCCGGTCGCGCGCAAAGCAGGCACTTTGGCGGCCATCACCTCAAACGCCTTTGGATTGGCCCGCATCCGGTTGTGCCGCGCAGGCTCCCCGTCCAGCGAGATGACCACAAGATCAAGAACCGGCTTGAGCGCGTCCAAGCGGCGCTTGTCCAAAAACATGCCATTTGTGACCACAGCAGTTTTCATGTCCCGCACCTTTGCGTGGGCCAGAACCTCCGTCATATGCGGATATAAAAACGGCTCCCCGCCCGATAAAGATACAAGCGAATATCCAAGCTCATGCGCATCATCCACAGCCAATTTTAAATCAACACTATCAAGCGCTTCCGTCTGATCTGGACCGGATGAGGAATAACAATGCAAACACTGCAAATTACACTTTCGTGTCACATGAATTTGGAGCGGGCGCGTAGCATAGCTGCGACGTGGATCAGACATGACAAAGACCTCATGGATTAAGAACTTGGGGTGAATAAAATGCGGCGAAGGCCGACCATTTGGCCGACCTCCAAATGACGCTCAAAATTGCATCATGTCAGGAAGGAACACGATATCATCGACAATACCGTCGATCATCCCGCCATTGCCGAGCACACCGCGCACATCAAGCTCTACAGGCTCAAAGCTCACGGCCGAATAATCCGGCTTGGCATTGAAAAAGTCCTCGGGGGCCTGCCCAAGATCGCGCCAATCAATAATATACATAACAGTAACTCCTTTTGCTAAGTTGGTTGGTAAAAGGAGCAATAATCGGCCCCGCGCAAAAGCTGCGTGAGGATCATCACCGATTTGAAAGAAAGATGCGCGGCCCGGTCAAGCACCAGACCGCAACGGACCAGATCTAGTAGCTGTACTCGCCGTAAATCTTGGTCAAATCGCCCGCCCATTCGCCGTTATAACGAGCCAGCAATTCGTCCGACGGGGTTTCGCCGCGCGCAACAATCTCGTGAAGCGCATTCAGGAAATGGGTCTCATCGGGCAGCAACCCGTCAGCGCCCGTGCGCGCGCGCGCAGCCAAACCGGCCTTTGACACATCAAGCACATCCGCGGCCACATCCAATAGCGACCGCCCGGCAATTTCAGCCTTCAACCCCAGCTTGGCCGCATCGACCCGAAGCTGCTCACGCTCCTGAGTGCTCCAACCTTTGCAAATGTCCCATGCAGCGTCCAAGGCAGTGCTGTCATACATCAAACCCACCCAAAACGCAGGCAACGCGCAAATGCGCCGCCACGGCCCACCATCCGCGCCGCGCATTTCCATGAATTTCTTGATCCGCGCCTCTGGAAATAGCGTCGTTAGATGATCCGCCCAGTCAGACAATGTGGGCACTTCGCCGGGCAATGCGGGCAGCTTACCTTTGAGGAAATCGCGAAACGACATGCCAAGCGCATCGATGTACTCACCGTCGCGGTAAACAAAATACATGGGCACGTTGAGCGCGTAATCGACATAACGGTCAAACCCCATACCGTCTTCAAAGACAAACGGCAGCATGCCTGTGCGGTCATCATCCAAAGATTGCCAAATCCGCCCGCGCCAGGACTGATAGCCGTTGGGTTTGCCCTCAAAAAACGGCGAGCAGGCAAACAAAGCCGTGGCAATGGGCTGCAAGGCCAAAGCGACGCGGAACTTCTTGACCATGTCCGCCTCGGACCCGAAATCGAGATTCACCTGAACCGTACAGGTCCGGTACATCATTTGTGTGCCATGAGTGCCAACCCGACCCATGTAATCGGTCATCAGCCGGTAGCGCCCTTTGGGCATCATCGGCATTTGATCATGGGTCCACAAAGGCGCTGCACCCAATCCGATAAACCCCGCGCCAATGGCCTCGGCCACCTCTTGAACCTCGCGCAGATGCACATTCACCTCGTCGCAAGTTTGATGAATGGTCTCTAAAGGGGCGCCAGACAATTCCAGTTGCCCGCCGGGCTCAAGGGACACATTGGCCCCGTCTTTTTCCAAGCCGATAATGTTCCCGGCTTCGCGGATCTCGCTCCAGCCAAAGCGGTCGCGCAACCCTTCCAACATGGCCCGGATTGAGCGCGGACCATCGTAAGGCAAAGGATTGAGCGTGTCTTTGCAATAGCCGAACTTCTCATGCTCGGTCCCGATGCGCCAATCGGCCTTGGGCTTGCATCCATCGCTCAGGTACTCAGCAAGCTGGTCGCGGTGCTCAATCGGCCCGCCGCCGGATTGTGGAATAGACATGGGACGTCCTCAGTTTTTTTCTGCGCTATGGTTAGTGGCCAGATAAGAGCGACACAAGAGCGGAAAGACATATGCAGCCTTTGGGCATCGGCGCGGCACGTATAATTTGCAGCCGCTCAAAGCCCCAAAACAGGTCAAAATACCGACACTACTCAACTAGTTGAGTCGAACCGGAAAATACAGCAAAAACAAAGCTCTGACCCAAAAATCAGCCACGAAAATTACACAGAATCAGATCTCAATGAAACACCCGAGGCGACACGTCCGGCTCGCGCTCCCAAAGCAGTTGCACATCCTCATAGGGTGCCTCAAAAGCGCGTGAAAATCGCGCAATGCTCAGCCCCGAAAGCGTTGAGAAAACGTCCAAAAGCTGCTCGGCCCCCGGCGCGTGCTGCGAAATGGTCAATGGTGGCCCGTCCTCATGGTAAAGCACCCATGCGCGCCCGCCCAGCTCGCCGCGGATTTCAAGCCGCATCAAAGCGTCCAGATCGACAAAGCCGCCCTCATGATCAGGATCAAAAAACCCGACCCGACGCTCGTCAACCAGCACCACACCCTTTTCGTGACCGCTGGGGTGAAGCCTGAGCTTGGCGATTGCAATCCAAAACCCGGCACCGGCAACACAGGCCAAAACCAAAGGCACAGCGACCACAATCCAACCCGCCGTTGCACTGAGCCGAAGCGCCATCCAAAGACAGCCAAGCAACAACAAAGCCCAAACAATGGGCTCGGCCAGAAAACGGATTTGCTCGGTAACCTCGCGCCTGATCATCCCCAATCCCCCCAATGCGCCTGAATAAGCGTCAGACCCGCAATAACGGCCGTGTCGGCCCGCAATATGCGCGGCCCCAAAGACAGCGAAATGCACGCGTCCAGCGTCGTAATCGCATCCACCTCGCGGGCCGAAAAACCACCCTCGGGGCCGACCAGAAGCACCACAGGACCACTGGGTCCACGCAACTGCGCAAGCGTGTCCGAAGCGCCCTCTCTTTCGTTCAAAAACAATATCTTACGCCCCACATCTAAATCATCCAAAGCGCGGTTCAACTTCACAACCTCATCAATTCGGGGCAGGTTCATCCCCCCCGACTGCTCGGCGGCTTCAATGGCGATCTTGACCATCCTGTCGGGCCTGACCCGCTCGGAATTGGTGAACTCTGTAAAGACCGGCGTGATCCGCGCCACCCCCAATTCCACCGCCTTTTCAACAATAAAATCCGTGCGCGCCCGCTTGACCGGTGCAAACATCAACCAGATATCGGGCAGCGCCACCTGCGCCCGCGCCTGCGCTTCACATACCAAAACACCCTGCTTGCCGGCCTTATCGACCGATGCCTGCCACTCCCCGTCACGCCCGTTGAACACAAGAACACTGTCGCCAACCGACCGGCGCATGACACCGAACAAATAATGCGACTGCTCGCGCGACAGCGCAACACCTTGACCAACCCCCAACCCCTCGTCCACATAGAGGCGAATTCCAGCAGCTTTTTTCACAAATCAGCCCCAAAAGCAGATAACCGATGCGCCAGTCTATGACAGAACGCCCAGATGATGAAAGCCGAAGCGACACCCCAGTGGCCGACGCCACCGATGCCAATTGGGTGGACCGGTTTGCCCCTGTGCCAACCCGGCCCTATTTGCGGCTGTCGCGCGCCGATCGCCCGGCGGGCACATGGCTGTTGCTCATTCCGTGTTGGTGGGGGATCGGTCTGGCGGCAGCCACGGGTCATGGCTGGACCGCCCAGAGCATATGGCTGATGATCGCCTGCGCTATGGGGGCGTTTTTGATGCGCGGGGCGGGCTGTACATGGAACGATATCTCTGACCGGCACATTGACGCGCAAGTCGGCCGCACCCGCTCGCGCCCGATCCCCTCGGGTCAGGTCACGCCGAAAAAAGCGGCCGTTTGGATGATCGCCCAAGCGCTGCTGGCCTTCGCTATTCTGCTCACCTTCAACACCACCGCCATCATCCTTGGCATTGTGTCACTGGCCCCGGTGGCCATCTACCCGTTTGCCAAACGCTTCACATGGTGGCCGCAAATATTTCTGGGCATTGCCTTCAACTGGGGGGCCATTCTGGGCTGGGCGGCGGTCACCGGAACCCTGTCCTTGGCGCCGGTCCTGCTCTATCTGGCGGGGATCATCTGGACACTGTTTTACGACACGATCTATGCCCATCAGGACCGCGAAGACGATGCCTTGATCGGGGTGAAATCGACCGCGCGCCTGTTTGCCGAAAACACACCCAAATGGCTGATGGGTTTCTTGATCGCCTGCACCGTGTTGCTTGCAATGTCGACTATCCTTGCATTGGCCCCAACCCAATCCCCCTTGCCGCTGCTGATCGCATTGGCAGGCGTGTGGGGGTTCGGCTGGCATCTGGCATGGCAATTGCGCAGATTGGACATCAACGATACCGACCTGTGCCTGAAACTATTTCGCTCAAACCGCGACGCGGGCCTGATCATCGCCTTAAGTCTTGGGATTGCCGCTTTGTCCGCTTGAATGCAGCCAAGCCCGACGGTAAACAGACGCAAGGCTGTAACGGATCACCATGAACTCCAAATCGCTCATATTTCTAAGCTGCTCGATTGTGGCTCTGGCTGCGGCCGCGTGGTTTGGCGCAGGCTGGGCTGTGCGCTCGCTGGAAACCGATACAATGGACAAAGTGAATGCCTCGCTCAATGCAGCAGGCCAAAACTGGTCCAGCATAGAAACCGACGGCCTCATCGTCCGGCTCAACGGCGAGGCCCCCTCCGAGACCGCACGGTTCAGCGCCTTGGAAGTGGCCGCCCGGATCGTCGATACAAACCGCATCATCGACCAAACCACGATCAAAAACACCATGGCCGCGCAAACGCCGGCATTTTCCGTTGAGATTTTGCGCAACGACCCGGAACTATCCGTCATCGGACTGGTGCCGGGCAAAGATGGCCGCATAGATGTGCTGCAAAAGATTGAACCGCTGAAGCGTGACAATCAGTTTACGGATTTGATGGAATCCATCGAGTTTGATCCGCCACCGGGCTGGGCCGAGGCGCTGGCCTTTGCCATCGAGATCTCCGCAGACCTGCCAAAATCACGCATTGTGGTGAAACCGGGCGGGGTCAGCGTTGAGGCGTTTTTCTCAGATCGCAGAGACAGCAAAGCCGCGCAAGAGGCGATCACAGCCGCCAAACCGGACGCCATCGATCTGGCGCTGGATTTTAACGCCCCCTTGGCCGTTGTGGCGCCGTTTCGGTTTGTCGCAAGCCTCAGAGACGGGGCGCTGAATGTCAAAGAATGCTGGTCAGACAGTGAAGCCTCCAAAGCGGCGATCTACACGGCACTGTCGGACTTTGGCGCTGAAGCGGACTGCCCAAAGGCTTTGGGCGCCCCCTCGCCGGAATGGGCCAACGCCGTCACAGCCAGCCTGGCGGCAATCCAGCCTCTGCAAAACGCGGATATCACCATCACCGATATGGACGTGACCTTGGCTGGGACTGAAACCACCGATCTGGCCGGGTTCGAGGCGGCAAGCGAAACCCTGCAATCCACCCTGCCGGAGTTTTTCTCCTTTAACACCCAAAAGCCGGGCCACGCCGCCCCCCCAGAGCCGCGCGATGTGGCAGCCCCGATTTTCACCGCCTCGCGCGCCACCGACGGGTCGATCTCACTCAATGGGCCGATGCGCGACACCATGTCCAAACAGGCAACTGAAAACTTCGCCTCCGCGCAATTTGGCGACGCGCCGATTTCTGCCACCTTGAGCGTGGTTGGCAATGTGCCGCCGGGATGGTCGCCAAGGGTGCTGGCAGCGCTTGATGCGCTCTCACTGCTCCATGATGGCGCTGTTGAAATGACAATGGACCAGATTGTGCTCACCGGCAGATCGGCTCAGCAAGACGCGCCCAGCTTTATCAAAGAGGCGCTGCAAAGTGCCATCGGCGCAACTGCTTTGACCATCGACGTGGCCTATGTGCCCGAGCTTGCCGATTTGGCCAGCCAATCGGATCTGGATGCGCGCGAATGCGAACGCCAACTGGGCGCGATCATGACCCAGGCGCAGATCATCTTTGATCCAAACTCGTCCACCATCAGCGGCGAAAGTGAGCTTTTGCTCGATGAGATCGCATTTATCGTCACCTCATGCGTTGATGCCAAGTTCGAGATTGGCGGCCACACCGACAGCCAAGGGCGCGAGGAAATGAATTTGGCGCTCAGCCAGGCCCGCGCCGATGCGGTGATGGACGCGCTATTGTCGCGCAATGTGCTTTTGGACCAATTGACCGCAAAGGGCTTTGGAGAAACAGAGCCGATTGCCGATAACGAGACCGAGGCGGGCCGAACCCGCAACCGGCGCATTGCCTTCAAACTGACAAATGACAACGAGGCCACCGATGAACAGAACTGAACTGACGGTACTCGTGTCAGCGACATTCATGATCGCAATTCTCATCGGCTGGATATTGCGATGGCTTTACACGCGTATCGGTCAGGCGGGTTTGGCAACCGGAGCGGGCTCCAACGATCTTGCCGCGCGTTTGCATGCGGCCGAGGAGGCGCGTGATGCCGCCGTTGCGGACCGCGACGAGACAATCGCCGACATGAAGCGACGGTTGGTCCAGACGGAGGCCGAACTGGCCGCGGCCATGGACGGGCTTGGGGCTGCCCGGCGCGAGGCGGACGCCGCTCGTCGTCAGTCTGATTAGCCCGCAGGCCGCGAAAGATTGCTTTTTCGCAGCACTGCTTTTGCGCCCGGCCTGCAAGCGGCATCCTAAAGTTCTGCAACGCCTTTTTAGAGCGTTCCGCTTTAAACCGGGCTCACCTAAAGCTTTCCGAAATCTAATATTTCAAAACGTTAGGTCAGCCTTATGTCTCTAGCTAAAAGCAAAACGCTTTGGCTCAAGCCACTTGATATCGTTGCAGTCGGTATCACCCCTTGGGATTCAGAATAGATGGCTGACGCTTTAGCACGTCTCCAGCCTATCGATCACACAAGCAAGACCGCGGTGTCTGTTGGCCAGTTGAGCGGCAACACAAGGCACTCCCCCAAGAGGCTCAAAGGCACTCATCGCCGTGGTCTTTTTGAGACGGCATTCATCGATATTAGCGGGCGGTTTGGATGGGCCACACCCCTGCCCGCAAAAGGTTAACAACTGTGCTACTGCGCTAGCACAGTAGTGTCGGCCCACGCGCCGATTTTGCGCCGATTTTGGGCCGATATTGGCACCCCGAATTTGAAGCCACGGCCCGCCCCACTCTAATTCCATATTTCGTTAATTAACGTTTCTACTTTTCTAGAAAAGTAGAACCGAGACACAGCCAAAACCCACCCAAAAACAGCGCACGCCCTCGCTACGATTTGCTAAGAAACGACCCGTTTTGACCGCGCGGCCCGTTAACCTTCGCCCGAAAACCGCAAAAGTCCGACAAATGTCATACAAGAGTCATACACAAATCATACACATTGTGACTCCTCCACTACCCCCGTTAACCCTTGTAAATAAGGGCCCAAAACCCCGTCGCCCCAAAACCGTTAATCAATTTCCCTACCGCAGCGCAGCAAAACCCCCTTTACGCCACGAGGGGATGGGCCGAAACTGCCCCCGAAACACAGCTCTGGCGGAGATTCGAAGATGACGCAAAACGGTTCAGCAATCGACCCCAATGGTTTGATGGAGTTCTCTGTCGTCTTCACCGACCGTTCCCTAAACCACATGTCAAAGACCTTCCAAAGCGTCATGAACGACATCTCCACCATGCTCAAAGAGGTCTATAACGCCCAAGGCGTGGCCATTGTGCCCGGTGGCGGCACCTTCGCGATGGAGGCCGTAGCTCGTCAATTTGCCAACAATAACAACGCGCTGGTATTGCGCAACGGGTGGTTCTCCTATCGCTGGACACAGATTTTCGAGGCAGGCGACATCCCCGAGACCGCGACCGTTCTCAAAGCCCGCCGCACCGGCAATCACCACCAAGCCCCCTTCGCCCCTGCCCCGATTGACGAGGTGGTCAAGAAGATCGCAGATGAACAGCCCGACGTGGTGTTTGCCCCGCATGTGGAAACCTCCGCAGGCATTATCCTGCCGGACGACTATATCGCGCAGGTGGGCCAAGCGGTGCATGCGTATGGCGGGCTTTTCGTGCTCGATTGCATTGCCTCGGGAACCATTTGGGTGGACATGAAAGCCCTCGGCGTGGACGTGCTGATCTCCGCCCCTCAAAAAGGTTGGAGCGCGTCTCCCGCCGCAGGTCTTGTCATGCTGTCAGAACACGCAATCGCGCGCCTTTCCCAGACCCAATCAAGCAGTTTTGCAGCCGATTTGGCAAAGTGGTATTCCATCATGCAAGCCTACGAAAACGGCGGACATGCCTATCACGCAACCATGCCCACAGACGCTTTGACCAAGTTTTGCGACGCTATGCTCGAGACAAAAAACCTTGGATTTGAACATGTTAAGGCGCAACAACAGATCCTTGGAGGCCAAGTCCGCGCGACACTCAAAGATGCAGGCTTCAACAGTGTCGCAGCCCCAGGCTTTGAAGCGCCGGGCGTTGTGGTGTGCTACACGGACGACCCCGACATCCAAAACGGCTCCAAATTCGCAGCCCAAGGCATGCAGATCGCCGCAGGCGTGCCACTGCAATGCGATGAGCCGGAGGACTTCCGCTCTTTCCGTTTCGGGCTGTTTGGACTGGACAAACTGCAAGATGTGGACGGCGCCGTGGCCAAAATATCAACCGTCCTGAGCGCGATCGACGCCTGACGCCAAACCGCCTCACCGTACGCATCGTTACCAAGAGCGCAACTTCATCAGTTCGTAATTAATATGCCTTAGAGTGCGCCTACAGGTGGTGCAAAAACGGGTGTTTGGGAAACGGGTGGTATCATGGCAATTTTTGGGGTTACATCCCAGTCAGGCAGGTTGTTCTGCCCTGATGATCCTGCGGTCGATGTCCGGCTGCATCTGGCTCATGCGTTGCGCCACGTGCCCAAACATGCGCCGATCGTGCTGATGATCCACGGCTATAAATACCACCCCGCCGACCCCACAGCAAACCCCCATAAGCTGCTGTTCTCGGCCAAACCCAATCCCGATTGCCGCAAAGCCACCTCTTGGCCGCTTGCCCTTGGATTTGCCCCAATGACCCGCGATGACGGTCTGGCCATAGGATTTGCATGGGAAGGGAAGCCATCGGACAAGATCACCCCCAAACCGCGCCTGAGCAGCTTTGCCCATGTCTACACACAAGCCAACCGCGCAGGTGGACATTTGGCACGACTGCTCAAATGGATCTCTGAACTGGCCCCGGGCCGGGACATCGACATTGTCGCCCACTCCTTGGGCGCGCGCGTGGCCTTCAGCGCCCTGTCGCGCCGGAACAAACCCCATAGGGGCCGGGTGATTTTGATGGGCGGGGCGGAATATGCCTCGGTTGTCGACCGGTACTTCCGGCACATCGACCGCACCCCGAAATTGGAGGTGTTTTGCGTGCGCACAGGCCGCAACGCGTTTGTGGACACGCTGTTTGAAACCTTTGCACCACGCCCCCATCCCAAAGACTATGCCATTGGCCGCGGCTTTCAGGGCCCGGAGCAAAACTGGATGAACATCCGCATCGATGAACCCGCAACTTTGGCCATGCTATCGGCACGCGGCATTGGCATAAGCCGGCCAAACCAGCGCAAACTTGTGGATCACTGGGGGTTTTACACCCGCGCGGGCATCATGGTGCTCTATCAAAACCTGCTGCGCCACCGGCAAAGCTGGCGGCTGGCGGATCTGCGCGAAGAACTGAACTGGGCGTCACAGCAACAAAACCCCGATATACCACCGAACGGTCTGGTGGTGAATTCGTCATACATGTCCTGATAGGAATGGCAGCCATGACGATTGCGCATTTGTGCCACCACAAGTTTTGTGATTAACACCGCCGCAATCCTCAATGGTGTGAGATATCTCATGACGACCGCAGCGCCCCAAACCTCGCAGCGAACCGGCATTCTACTGGCCATCGCCGCTTTCGCCGTTTTCGCGTCCCATGACGCCCTGATCAAGTATCTGGGCGGCTCATACGCCGTGTTTCAGATCATGTTTTTCTCGGTCATGTTTGGTTTTCCGCCCATCGCCCTGTCGATGAGCGCGGCCAGCGCGCTTGACAACTTTCGCCCCCATCACCCGTGGTGGCTGGCGGCCCGGACCTTGTGCACGGTCGTTGGAATGGCCTGCGGATTTTATGCCTTCACCACATTACCACTGGCGGAGGCTTACGCGATCTTGTTTGCAACGCCGCTTTTGGTCACCGCCCTGTCCGTCCCAATGCTGGGGGAGGTTGTGCGCCTGCGTCGCTGGATCGCAATTTTGGTTGGCCTTTTGGGCGTTATGATCGTTTTGCGCCCCGGCACCACCGAGCTTGCTCTGGGCCATGCCGCCGCCCTGATCGCGGCCATTGTGGGCGCATTGGCCTCTATCATTGTGCGCAAAGTCGGCCCCGATGAGCGCAGCGCTGTCTTGGTGCTCTACCCGCTGACAACCACAATGGTGTGCATGGCCGTTGTGTTGCCATTCGTTTATGTGCCCATGCCGCTGCAAGACCTTGGCCTGACAGCGGTGATCGGCATCATGGCCTTTATGGGTCAATTTGCCATTATATCGGCCTTCAAGCGGACCAGTGCGACGCTTATCGCCCCCATGCAGTATAGCCAAATTCTGTGGGCTACCCTGTTTGGCATGCTGTTTTTCGACGAATTTCCCGATATTTGGGTCGCGGTGGGGGCCGCGGTGATCATCGCCAGCGGCATCTATATTGTGCTGCGCGAAAGCAAAGAGGCGGTCTCGGACGAAAAGCCGGTCTTGCGCACCACCAATTACCGCTACTTCTCGGGTCTCAGCACCGACCCGCGTGGCAGCAAACGTGGTGGGATATTCAAACGCTCAAAGAAGTCCCCGACCCGCTAGGTTGCGCATCAGATCGGCAATTCCAAATGTCCATTCCGGGCATTCTGTGGACAGCTTCACGGTGTTGCAAAGCGCGCCCAGACCCGCACATTCAATGGTCACCACATCACCGATCTTGTGGGTAAATCCCTCTCCGGGGACATCCCTGTCCTCAGTCGGCGCAAACAAAGTGCCCAAAAACAGCATGAACCCATCAGGATATTGGTGATGCCGCCCAATGGTTTGGCGCACAATGTCTTCGGGATCGCGTGAGATTTCTTTCATGGACGACGCCCCATGGAGCACAAACCCATCGGGCCCATCGACCCGCATTGTCAATTCCGCCTGCCGCACATCATCAAGCGCATAGGTGTCATCAAACAGACGGATCATCGGGCCAATGGCACAACTGGCATTGTTGTCCTTGGCCTTGGACAAAAGCAGCGCAGAGCGCCCCTCCACGTCCCGCAGATTGACGTCATTGCCCAAAGTCGCCCCTTGGATCACGCCCTTTGAATTCACCGCCAGAACCACCTCAGGCTCAGGGTTATTCCAGTGCGACATCGGGTGCAGCCCCACATCCGCCCCATGCCCGACCGAGGACAGGGTTTGGGATTTGGAGAACACCTCAACATCAGGCCCAATCCCGACTTCGAGATATTGGGACCACATGTCTTCCTTGATCAAAGCCTGTTTGACCTGCGCGGCCTGCTCAGAGCCCGGCACGATATCGGACAAACTGTCACCGATCACGGCCGTCACGCGCTTGCGGATGTCTTCGGCCTTGGCCGGATCACCGCCTGCACGTTCCTCGATGACCCTCTCGACCATGGAACGGGCAAAGGTGACGCCGCTTGCTTTGATGGCCTGCAAATCACACGGGGCCAGCAGGTCGCCCGAAACAGGCACGCCCGGCGCTTGGGCGACATACGCCGCCGCATCCGCGCGCTCCAGAATATCGCGAACCGTGGGCGCTTGGCTGGACGTGATATCAAGCAGTGCTCCGTCGCGCATTGTGACCACGCAGGGCCCTTGCGTGGATTGAACCCGACCAATCCAGGTCCCGGTTTTCAGATCATCCGACAGCGACACGCTCATGGTTTACCCTTCCAGAGTTGCAAGCCGTTTTCGCGCAACAACAACGGCCCCTGTCACAGCGCCACTATCTGGCGGCACCACCGCCTGCGCCATGTCTGTTGGCAGATAGGGCAGATATTCCTGCCCAAGACCGCCCCAAAGGCACATGCGCATGCCAGCCTCATACCCCAAGGTCGAGAGGGCCAGCTCAATCCAGTCCGCCCCCTCCTGCATCAGCTCCTTGCCGACCACGTCACCAGCCTTGGCGGCGGCTACAATTTCGCGTGCGAACTGGCCAAAATCCCCCGGTGTCGCTGGCCCGCCATCATCAGCGGCATTGGCAAATTGCACCATCTTTGAAGGGTCGCCATCGAACTTGTCTAATATCTGCCGCGTCAAATCCGAATGCGGGTAAATTCCGTCATGCGCATGGATTGTCCGGGTCAAAAGCCTGCGCCCCATTCGTGCGCCGCTGGCCTCATCGCCCAAAATGAAACCCCAGCCGCCCAGCGATCGGGTTATGCCATCTTTGCGGCAAGCAAAAAACGAGCCTGTTCCAGGTGCCGCAATCCCGCCATCACCATCCCCCAAGGCGCCCGATATGACGATCTCCCGGTCATCGGTCACATAGACATGTCGGCACGGAAGGGCCGCTTCAACCGGCGCATTGCTCGCCGTCACGTTGGACCCCGCAAGGCCCAGAACAGCGTAGGTCGCTTCGATCTGCGCATCTGCCAAACCGGCCGCCGCAAAGGTCCTTTGGGTCAGGACCAGAAGGTTGTCGCAGGCCTCGGACATATCTGTCGCGACATTGGCGGCACCACCCTCAGCGCGGGCAAGCTCATTGCCGTTGCGGTCGACAAGTACCGACCGACTACCTGTGCCGCCACCATCAATACCCAAAAAATAGGAAATACCAGCCATTCAGATCAGGCCGATGCTTCTAGTTTTTCAGAAATTTGGTTGCGCAAAATACCAAGATCTTTTGCAAATGCGCGGATGCCCTCTGCGGTTTTCTCCGTCGCCATTGCATCCTCGTTCATGTCCCAACGGAACTGCGCCTCGTTCATGTCCACCTTTGGCTCCGGGGTGAAATTGTCCGGCGACAGCTTACGCTCCAAAGAGCCGCTGTCGGCATCCATCTCATCCATAAGCGCAGGCGAAATGGTCAGGCGGTCACAGCCTGCCAGCGCCATGATTTCGCCGGTGTTGCGGAACGATGCGCCCATGACAACAGTCGAGATGCCATTGGCCTTGTAGTAGTTGTAAATGGAGCGAACCGACAAAACGCCCGGGTCATTTTCGCCGGTATAGGTCTCACCGGTTTTCGCCTTGTGCCAGTCCATGATCCGGCCCACGAACGGGGAAATCAGAAATGCCCCTGCATCCGCACAGGCAATTGCCTGAGCTTTGGAGAACATCAAAGTCAGGTTGCAATCGATGCCCTCTTTTTGCAGCACCTCGCAAGCTCGAATGCCTTCCCAGGTGGAGGCCAGCTTGATCAAAACCCGCTCCCGGTCAACGCCAAGGTCTTTATAGGCCGCAATAATCTCGCGCCCCTTCTCGACGGAGGCTTTGGTATCAAATGACAGATCCGCATCTACCTCCGTAGAGACCCGGCCCGGCACCAGTTTGCTCAACTCGTGACCCACCGCGATGGCCAGACGATCTGCGACCGCTCCTGCCACATCCCCGGACTGAGAGCGCCCCCACTTGATCGCCTCGTCCAGCGTATCTGCGAATTGATCCGTGCCAAGTGCTTTGAGTACGATAGAGGGATTGGTGGTGCAGTCGACGGGCTTGAGACGGGCTACCGCCTCGATATCTCCAGTGTCTGCCACCACAGTCGTCATGTCGCGCAGTTGGTCTAGGATCGATGTCATGAGCTAAATCCGGTCGTTAGATTGAATGTAAAACACCCACAGGGTGCCGACTTAGCGCTGTTTTATCAGCCCCTCGCGTTGATGCAAATGGTTAAGGTTTTGATCAGTCCTGCCGGGTCTAACAGAATTACTCCATTAATGGAGTAGAGTTGATTAAAGTAACAATATCATCGCGTTGAGCCTAAATTCAACGCACCCCTTGAGAGCTGAAAAACTGACATCCGAGGCACCCTGAAGATAGCGTGGCCTAACGGTGGATCAACCCACCCTGTGATCCGCCCTATTCAGTTGAGCCACAGCGCGGGCCAAAAACGGCGGCACCAGCATGCCCGAATAACAATATTTGATCGACGCCCTAGGCGATGTCATCCGGCAAGATAGAGGTCGGAATATTTTGGTAGCTGACAGGCCGCACAAACCTGCGGATCGCCAGAGTACCCACGGATGTGGCACCAAAATTGGTCGAGGCCGGATAAGGCCCGCCATGCACCATCGCGTCAGACACTTCCACTCCGGTCGGAAAACCATTGGCCAGAACCCGACCTGCCTTGCGCTCCAAGATAGGCAACAATGTCCGCGCCATGTCCGCATCGCCGTCATCCATATGCAACGTGCAGGTAAGCTGCCCCTCGATATGGCGCGCGACGTCGCGCATTTCATTCGCGTCTTTGGCCTTCACGACAATCGCAAGCGGGCCAAAAACCTCCTCCTGCAACGCGTCGTTTTTCAGCCAAGTGGCCGCATCTACCGCAAACAGGTTCGGCGTCGCCGTTCGCCCTTCGGGCGCGGTTTCCAGCAAAGTCTCAACACCCTTCGCCGCTTTTATACGCTCAACGCCGGACACATACGCCGCCGCAATTCCGTCAGTCAGCATCGCTTGTGGCCCTGCATCTTTCAAAGCGGCGGTGGCCCCCTCCACGAACCCGTCGGCTCCATCCAGAACCACAGCAATTCCGGGGTTCGTACAGAATTGCCCTGCCCCCATGGTCAGTGAGCCAGCCCAAGCGGCACCAAGATCAGAACCTCGCGCCGCAGACGCTTCGGGCAGCATAAACATTGGATTGACCGAACCTAATTCACCAAAGAACGGGATCGGCTCAGGACGGGCTGCACAAAGATCAAAAAG
Organism: uncultured Paracoccaceae bacterium; assembly: GCA_937920555.1. Taxonomy (GTDB): domain Bacteria; phylum Pseudomonadota; class Alphaproteobacteria; order Rhodobacterales; family Rhodobacteraceae; genus CAKZTM01. Next base: position 17,432 of record CAKZTM010000004.1, read on the forward strand.
CGCACGTCCCGCCCCCAGCGATCCGGTAAATCCAACAGCGCGAATAAGTGGATGCTGCACAAGGGCGCCGCCAATGGCATGGTCTCCGCCCTGCACCTGAGAAAACACGCCTGCATCAACACCGGTTTTCGCGATGGCGGCCTCAAAGGCTTGAGCGACGATATCGCAAACGCCGGGATGCGCCGGATGACCCTTGACCACAACCGGACAGCCCGCAGCAAGAGCCGCCGCCGTGTCGCCCCCAGCGGTGGAGAAAGCCAGCGGAAAATTGGATGCACCAAAGACGGCCACAGGTCCAACGGGCCGCTGCATAACCCGGATATCGGGGCGCGGGAGCGGTGCCCGATCAGGCAGTGCCGCATCATGGCGGCGGTCCAAATAGTCCCCTGCCTCAATGTGATCTGCAAACAGCCGCAACTGTCCAACGGTGCGCCCACGCTCGCCTTGAAGGCGCGCCTCGGGCAGACCGGTTTCTTTCATGCCCTGCGCCGTCAGGTCATCGCCGCGTGTGTCAATCTCGTCGGCCACTGTTCTCAGAAACGTCGCGCGCTCCGCCCGGGAGGAATAGCCGTAGCTCCAGAATGCCGCTTCAGCGGCTTGTACCGCGCGGTCCACCAATTCCGGCGATCCGGCGGCGAAACTATCAGCGTCACCGCGAACCGGAGCGTTGGTGAAACTGGTCGGGCCATCCACCCATTCACCCGCAATCAGATGCTTACCGTTGAGCATGTTGTATTCCTCTTGATGGATTATTTTTGGAGATACCTGCGCCGCAAGTCACTGGGCACATGATGACTGATAGTCGGGCTCAAGCGCCAATTGCACACATTGGGAGCGCTCAAGATCGGGCACAAAGCCGGCTGGATCAACCTCGATCCATTTGGGATGCCCGATGGTTGACAGGTCCGCGATATTGTCATGCACCAACCGGGTCACCTCGGAGATGAATTGGCAGTTGCGCAGGTTATAGTTGTTCTTGCGCGGCTTATAATCATAGGTGATCATAACCGACCCCACTTTGGCCACCTGCGTGTCTTCGGGGGCAAATGCATATGTGCCGCCCTCCACTATGGTGCTTTCATAAACAGCGCTCAAAAGCGGGTCATCCAGTGCCAGAAGTTTCAGATCAACGCCGGTCAGATCAACCTCATCAAAGATCAGGCTAGGCACGCCGTCCACAAAGAAAAATGCATCGAGCTGACCGGCAATGAGCGCCTGCAATGACGCCTCAGGGCCCATTGTCTCTTGGGCCGCCGGTTCAATATCCAAGAGATCAAGGATCACCGTGGCAGTCAGAAACGTACCGCTGCTTTTGTCGCCGATAGACACGCGTTTGCCACTCAGATCAGCCAAAGACGCGATGTCACCTGTGACGATCACCTGAATTTCTTCCGAATAAAGCGGGAAGGCCAGTTTGATATCTCTCAGAGTGTTAGAGATGTTGGGATCAATTGCCTCAAAGGTTTTGAGAAAGTTGATCACATCCGCCTGTATGAGCCCAAACTGTGTGTAACGGTTATTTTTCACGGCCAGCAGATTGTCGAGCGCGCCATTGGTCTCATTGACCACAGGGTTCAGCCCGCATTCGCGCGCAAGACCGGCGATGTCGTCCACCACCGCTTTGGCGGTGCTGCCCTCTGGGCCCGCCATCATATTGATCGCAGCGGTTTGAGCATAAGCACCGGTTGCACTCGCCAGTGCCATGCATAGTCCACAAAACAGTCGGTTCAGGTTTCCCACAAGCTCCTCCGTGCGATTCCCCCGCAAAGCCTTATGAGCCGCACATTTCCATGTTTTCGAGGAGAGCCACAAGGGTATGTGGGTTAACCCGCCCAAAAGTTTCCTTGAGCGCATCTGTCACACATTCCCCGCGTACCAAAGCCGCTTGCAGCTGGTCCTTCTTTTCTTGCGGTGCGCGACCAAGACCGGGTGCGTTTGTCAAGGCGTCCGCCACCAACGCCACATCGCGCGGTGTCAGATCCAGTTCCAGCCCCTCGTCGGCTTTCGGAGCGGCTTGCACCGCATTGGCTGCCGTGTCCAAAATAGCCGTGGTGCTTGGTGCCGGGGTCGCCGCCGTCGGACGCACCCGGATGGCTGGAACAACCGCCACTTCCAGCGTGTCGCTGGCAACAGAGCCTTGACCATTGCCCGCAGTGCCTTGAGTAGTCGCGGCCACCTGTTGCTGTTCAAGCTTGTCGCTCAACGCATTAAGAGCGGCCTGTTTGGTCTCCAACTCCTGCGCCACAAGATCAAGCTGCGCTTGCTGCTCGCGGAGTTTGGCGGTGCTTTGGACGGTCAAATCTTCCAGTTGGGCGCTCAGAGCCTCCCGCTTGGACAGAACCGCCGCAAGCTCTTGGTTGGAGCTTGAAATGCGCTCCTCCAAAGTCGTTAACTCAGCCTTCTTGGTCTCCAACTCGGTCGAGAATGAGGACAGACCCTCTTTGGCCGCAAGTTCCTGCGATTTGATATCTTCGAGCCGCTGCACGGTCGCATCGATCTCAGCTTCCGCGTCAGCCTTGTTTGCCAAGACGGTGTTCAAGTCCCCTTCGGCGGCAAGCGCACGCGCCTCTATCTCTTCAAGTGCGCCGGTCAATTCATCCCGCTCGGCCTGAAGAGTTGCCAACTCTCCGGTGGCGGAGGCAACTTGCGTCTGCTCTTGATCCACCGCCGCTTGAGCCGCGTTCTGATCCGCAATGACGCTGGCCGCTTGCAATTTCAAACTTTCAAGCTCGGCCCGCTGGGCTTCAATTTGAGCAGTTCCAGCATTCAACTCAGCAACCAACTCATCGACCGCACTTTGCTTGTCAGCCAAATCGGCGGACAACGTGTCCAAAACCGCCGTCCCGGAGCTTAACTCCGCTTCGAGCGCCTGCTTTTCTTTCGTTAGAGCCTCAAACTGCGATGACGCGGTCTGGCGATTGGCCGTCAGAGCCTCCAACTGACCGTTAGCCTTCTCAATCTCGGCAGTTTTTGAAGCCAGCTCAGCCTCCAGCGCACTTCTGGTTGTATTCAGAAGCGTGACCTCCTGGTTAGAGGTTGTCACCCGTCCTGATTGCGCCTCCAGCTCGGAAACCAGCGCCCCCAACCGACCTTCGGCAGCCTCGGTCTTCCCCTCAAGGTCGCGCAAAGCCGTATTGCGTTCGACCAGAGCGGAGGATGCGACATCCAACTCTTCGTTTGCCGACGCAAGCCGTGCTTCCGCCGCTTCAACCTCGCTGTTGAGCGCCTCGGAGGCGGCAATTTGCGCATCGCGGTCAGCCGTCAACCGCGCAAGGTCCGCCTCCACCTGCTCTTGTGTCGCCTTGGCTTCACCCAACTCACCTTGCAAGGTGGTCAGCTCAACCTCCGCTTCTGATTGTCGGGCCAGAACCTGTTCCAAATCGGCTTCGCGACTGGCCAGCAGCCCCTCCGCCTCAGTCACTTTTCGGGTCAATTCATCATATTCAGCCTGACGGCTGGCCAAGGCCTCGCCAAGATTGGCAGTGCCAGCCTGACCTTCATCCAAAAGCGCTCTGTTCTCGGCAATCAGCGCCTCGGCCGCGGCCAATTCGTCGCGCATGAGCAAAAGCCGCTCTTCAGCCGTTTGTGCCTCTGTCGTCGCGCTTTCCAACCGCTCAGCGGCTTGAGCACGGTCACGCGCCATAAACGCCAAACGCCCCGCAGCCACCTCTATTTCCGCGTTTCTGCCATCAAGGACATCCCAACTCCGCGAAACTTCGGAGCTGACCGAATTAATCGCACGTTCAAGACTGCTCAGCGTACTTTGTTTTTGTGCGACCTGACTTTCAAGTGCCGCCAAGCGGTCCATGAGACGCTTTTCTTCACCGGCCAGTTCCACCCGCTCAGCGGCGGCCATATCATCCAAAATGGCCCGTTGCAGATCGCTGTTCTCGGTGGTTGTGTTGGTCCCGGAAGGCGCCAAATAGGCCGCACTCAGCGCACGCGGTGTGCTATCGCGGAAGGGCAGCACGATGCCGTCTGGCGATGTATTTTCAGCCTGCAAATCGGGCTGTTTGATCTGCGTTATAACCGCAGCCAGATTAGGCTCTTCAGTATCGCCTCCAATAGCAGGTGCCGCAGCTACAACCGGTTCTGCGTCCGGCACAAGATCAACCACCGCATCTGCCGATGCTGTTTGTTCGACGGGCGTACCATCGCTGGTCGGCTCAAGAATGCCCGCAGGCTTGAGCGCTGTCCACAGCACACCCAAGGATGCGACACCCATCACCAAAACGCCTGTGGCCAAAACAAGTTTGCTTTTGCTCTTGCGCGGCGGAGGCACGTCGCGGAGCGCCTCTTTCAATTTGTCTGGAGCTGTGGCGACCAGATTTGGGGCACGCGTTTCCTGAAACGCAAACGCTTCGCTCTCGATCATGTTGTCGAGCATGTCTTCACCAAGACGTGGTGGCGCCCGCAACACTTCCGGCTGTGGATTACGCTCCGCCTGCTCGCGCGCGGCGACCTGCGCCAAAGCCGCGTTCAAATCAGCCGAGTTTTTGCCACCAGACGCTTTACCATCCGCTTTCCGGGCTGCGACCGTTGCTTCGGCTCTATTGTTCAAGGCCTCGGTTTCGCTATGTTCATCCAACCCAAAGGCCCAGCGCAATAGAGGGCGCGGATCGTTCACGTTGCGAATGGAATCGGGCAAATCTGCATTGGTTGCAAACACATTGCCGGGCTCTGCAAAGGACTTCTGGCCCGGTGCGCCGGTTGGCTGTTGGGCAGAACCCCCAGCTCCAGCAGCCACCGCATCGCGCTTTTCTTGTCCACCCGAGCTGGGTGTCACGGCGGCAACTTCGGGACGTTTGGGCGCGGCACCAATCGGTCTTGGCGCTTTGACCAAGGACTGGATATGCGCCAGCGTAATGACGGTCTCGCCATTACTCATCCGGCCATTTTGCACCTTATCGAGGACACTCAGAATATTGGCGGGTTTGCCTGACGTGCTTTCATGCAAGTAAGACGCCGCTTCATCCGCAATGGTGATGTCAGAGTTGCGCGCCAAATTGGCCACGGCAAAAGCACGGGTCTGATCTGCGGAAAACCGCTCCATCTCGACAACCACGTAATTGTGACGACGGGCGGTCCCGCCATCAAGCCGCATGGTTTTGCGCAAGGCTTGAGACCCGCTGAAAATGTAGCGGATAAGTGGCTTGGGTGAGGTGCGATCGCGCGCCAGCACCATCAGCAACTCAACCGTATTGGCCGGAACATTATCCGCATTTTCCAAAACGACGACAGTCTCGCGACCGCCCTCCCGGATGGATTGCACGGCACTCGTAATCGCCGTCAAAATAGCACTGCGGCCAAGATCGGCGGTATCCACACCCATCAAGTGGGCCAAATCCGCAACAACCTGATCGGGCTCGCCGGTTGCATCGTCCAAAGTTACGATGTTGAAGCCAAGATGGCTTTGCGTCTTCCAAGTATCGACCAGAGCGGCCTTGCCAACACCCCGCTCGCCGATAATCACAACGGCTTTTGCATCACTCATACAACCAGCGGTGAGCTTTCCGAACGCCGCGCGCCAGCTCTCGGAGAGCGTTATTCCGGGAATCGCGGCCTCGGAACTGGACTGATTCTTACCCAAATCTGGGTGACTCGACTGCATTTATGCCCCACACCTACTGAGATTTGCCGTATTTTTGGCAAATCACGGTTCAACAACTTGTTAAAACACATATGTTTGGCCTCAAGATTTATCAAATTCGACAGCAATTTGCTAGGTCCGAACTGATCTGCGCAGTACAACTCTTGATGAGCAGTTGAAGCGGGCTGTTATCAATGTTAAGTTCGTCCATGTACTTTTGGGGCGGTTGAGTAATGCATAAGGTATTGTTGGTGAGCTTATCGGCAGCGCTGATATCCGTTCGAATGAGCGGAATGGCGGAGGCCGCTTATACAGAACGCGACGTAAACCGCATGGAAGACCTGATCTCCGCAGGAAACTGGGTCGATTTGCGGATTTTCCTTTTAGGCAATCCGCGCGTGCTCAACGGATCAGATCCGTTTACCCTGCAATTGCAGAGATTTCTTGAGGAAACCGATAGCCTTTACACGGCACTGACCTTCGATCCGTCGCTTTTTCCCAATATCGCAGTGGCGGTGCCAAGCGCGCCACCACCGCCGCGCGTTGCCCGTGCGCCTCAGCCCGTTCAAAACACTCCGGAAGTTGGTCAATCCAGCCAGCAGCCGCTCGCGGCGGCAGCTCAAAGCATCTACTGATTTTGCGACGGCCGGTTCCTTGAAACCTCGGACCCTTAAAATTGCTGTCGTCACGGACCCCCGGTTCCCGGGCGGAACCGCAACCGCTGTTGCACAGGAACTGCCCAACCTGAGCCAATTTGGCAAGCTTGAGGTCCACGGAATTTCCTCTCGGATGTTCCCCGATGCGCCGGTCAACCCCACACTGAAAGCCGCCATTGATCAGCAGAAATTGGAGCTGATTTGGGACAGGCAGGTCATATCAGCGGATTTGATCATTCTGCATAATCCGTCATTCCTCAAATTCGACAAAGAGCTGAAATCTCGCTTGGTGTGCCAGAACTTGATTGTGGTCGCCCATGAGAATTTCACCACCCCCGATGGGGCGCTGGCCTTCGATGTGACCGGATGTTTGCAGCAGATTTCGGACGCCGCACTATGCGCCAAGAAGTTTTTGGCCCCGGTCTCGGATTACAACAGGATAACTGTGGCCGGTTGGCTGGACGCGGGATCAACGTGGCACCTGACCGATCAAAACTGGACCAACATTTGCGAGTTGGACGTGTATCCGCCAACGGACGCACCACGCGACCGGCGGGGACGCCACTCCCGGCCCGGATATGAGAAATTTCCAGGCCGGGCCACAATGGAGCGTTTGTTCCCGGCTCATGCAGAGCATGTCGCCATATTGGGGGCCGATACATTTGCCGATGACACCCCGCCGGCGCACTGGACCATGTATAATTTCCGAACCTTGCCCGTGTCCGAGTTCTTGGCAGAAATCGACTTTTTCATCTATTTTACCAACGCCAATTGGCGCGAAAGCTTTGGGCGTGTGATTGCCGAAGCGACCGCTGCGGGGAAACTTGTCATCACGGATCCTGCGACCGCGCAAAATTTTGGAGACGGCATCATAGGCGCCGCACCCGATGATGTGGACGGCCTCATCGCTGGTTTCATCGCCGATCCGCAGCGATACGTGGAAACCGTGATCCGCGCGCAAAAGGCGCTGACGACCTATAGCGCTAAGATGTTTGCAGGACGCACCGCGCGCACTATAAGCCAAGTGACGTCCATCCCGTTTAAGGCCACCGCATGATCCTGATTGCCACCGGAGAGAGATCCGAAAACGCCCTCCAGCAGGCAATTGTCTTTGCAGATCAGCTGGCTGCCGACGGTCTGGCACCTGTTCTGGACGCAGCCAATCTGGCCGAGGACACACGCATGGCAACGCGGTACGCGGCCCTGCGCTACCTGGTCGATATCGATAGAATAGAGCTGTCCCATGTGATCGTGCTAGGGACGCATGTGAATGACCCGGCGAGCCTGAACTCGATGCGGCATCTCAACCTTCTCAGCGATGCGCAAGTCGTTGGGCTGGGACATTTTGAAACACCTCAGGATCAGATTTCTGCGGCGTCTCGCCTGAGCTATATGACAGGCCGCACACCTCGGATGATATCGATGTTGGACCTGCCGCAGATAACCGCAGGCACCAGCATCTGCCCCTGCATTGGCGTCGACATTCCCAAAGCGCCATCCCCGCATTTGCGCGGCAAGCCTGGGGTCGCGTTGGTGGTGCCGGGCCTTGAAGAGCCGAGCCTGCTAAACGGGTTGCAATACCTGACCACGGCCCGGGCGTTCAACACACTGGCCTATATGTCTGGTAAGGACAAATCTGAGTGGATGCGCATGTTCCAGCCTGGCGCTCATGTTTACGGGTTTTCGGAAATTGGCCCATCTGCGCTCAGCGCTATGAGCGACATTGTGGTCATGTGTGGCCCCATCGGGAACAACCAAAACGCCCTTTGCCTTTTGAACAATCAAATCGCCGCGGGAGGTGCCATTGTCGATGCCAGCCCTGATGGCGCGTTCGAGCGTGCGGGTCTGCCGGTCCACAGAGGTCCAGCCGATCTAGGCTACCTACAACCGTTTTTGACCGAAACTATTTTGCCAAATCTTGACGGGATAAAGACTGCCGCGAAATCCTCATCCGCGGCCTCTCGCGTGTCATTGATGCAGATTTTAGAGATTGAGAGACCAAAGACCGCGCCCGCAAGGCCCAACTCCCAAAAGTCGGTACATTTCATGCCGACAAACGGAATTGGTCTGGGCCATGCGCAACGCTGCGTGCTGATTGCAGAAGCTCTCAAGACAAAAAAGGTCCAGCCCTCGTTCTTCGCCTTTCCATCATGCCTGCCAATGATCAACAAATCTGGTTTTGCAGGCGTGCCCCTTATCCCCCAGTCCACATTGCATGAGACCGGCGGCGCCAATGATTTAGCCAACTATCCACGCTTGCGCAGCAAAATGGCACAGGGTGATGTGTTTGTGTTTGACGGCGGCTACGTATTTGACAGCGTGTTTCGCACGATCGTTGAGCGCAAGCTGTCTTCTGTGTGGATCAGGCGCGGATTGTGGCGACAAGATCAGGACAATCGCATCCCACTGGATCGGGAGAAGTACTTTTCCCGCGTGATCGTGCCCCATGAAGCCTTTGAGAGCCTGAACCAGAATATCTCGGCCGGGGCGCATATTCGGCAAGTGGGTCCGGTTGTGCGGCAAATCACGCCAGACGCGAAGAGCAAAGCCAAACTTCACGAAGCGCTCAAAGCGGAATTGGGCGTCGAGTTTGATCGGCTTATTGTCACCATGCTGGGGTCGGGCGTGGTCCACGACATGTCCGCAAGTGCAACCACCGTGTGCAATGCGGTGGAGACGCGGGACGATTGTCTGAACCTGCTGGTGGCATGGCCAAGCTCGAATGTTCCGGCCGAAAGATACGCATGGACGCGCTCAAAAGTGGTCAAAACTATGGCCGCAAGCTGGCTCGCGGCACATGCGGATTTTGTGGTGACGGCCGCCGGATACAATTCTTTTCATGAGGTGCTTTACAACAAAGTGCCCGCGATCATTGTGCCGCAAACAGCGCAAATCCTAGATGATCAGGAAGCCCGCGCAGAGGCGGCTGCAGAGCTGGGGCTGGCGGCTCATGTGCCAGCGGGCAAACTCAGCCAGTTGGACCGGGAAGTGCGTCGCTTTTTGGACCAAGGCAAAGCCGATGAAATGCGCAAGGCCCTGACCGATTTTGAATTGCCAACACCCGGAAACCAGATGGCCGCCGATCTGATCATGGAGATGTGCCAATGACCCAGAAGAATTGGGCCAGCGTCGTCGCCTCAATCACGCCATTAGAGCCTTACGATCTGGATGGGATGATCGATGGATTGAAACCGGCTCAGGCAAAGCCAAATGGGCTGACGTTTCCGCAAGGGATCGAGAACACCCCTTTGCCTTTGAGTTTTGAAGATGAGACGACAGTTTGCTTTGGTGCGCGGATCACCAAAGATACGCCCAACCGGCTGAAACTGGCCATGATGCTGGCCCAAATGGCCGCTGAAAAAGGGGCCAACCCGGTGATCTTGAGCCATGTGGAGTATTGCGGGCTGGAGCAATACGGTTTCCGGGTCGAACGGATTGGTGGCGCGACCGAGGCTGAGATTGCCGCTTGCGAAGCGCAAGTTTGCGACTTTTGGAATATCGTTATGGTCATCTAGGGGCAGTTCCCCGGATCAGGACCATTTTGGATTTGCCTCGCGGCTATAGCGGCCTCACGAAACGCCGTGCGTGTCGCAAAATCGCGCTGTCGGCCGCATCACCTTATCCACACGCGGCACCGACGCGGGAGAAGCCCGACGCGCGGCGCATCCCTGAACTTAGAAAAATCACGAATTAGCCCATAAGCCTTTGTTCTAATTAGAGCATTCAATTCTACTCAACTAGTTGAGTGGAGCCACTCAAACCCAGCAAAAACACGAGATTTGCGGTGGAAAAACACCGGCGTTCCGTGCCACTCTGGGCGCTAATGAAAGCGTATCTTTTTCAACGACTAACCCTGCTTCTTGTCTGCGCCGCAGCACCGGCCGCCGGTCATGTCTCGGAGCGGGCTCTTGTCCTGCTTTTGCCCACGGAAATCTATATCAGGTCCGGCGTTATCGCAGTGGCTCTCACAGTCGCCCTGCTCTTCTTGATCCCACCGGGACTATTCAAGACCTTGTTCAAGCCGGTCGCTTTGCCAAAACTGCCAATGCCCAACCTGTCGATCGCCACCAGTCTTGCGGCGACACTGCTTTTGCTGGCAGCCATCTACGCGGGGTTTAACGGCTCCCGCGATCCATTATCCAACCCTCTGCCACTTCTGATCTGGACCATCTGGTGGATCACCCTTCCGATCTTGTCAGCTCTGTTGGGAAACATTTGGCATTTTATAAATCCATGGACCGGCCTTTACCGCATCAGCCGTCTGCGCCCGCTATTTCACCTGCCCGAGCAAGTTCAGTTCTGGCCCGCAGTTGCGACGATGCTGGCCTTTTCCATATTCACGGTCTCGGATATTGCCCCGGATGATCCAGACAGGCTGGCCGTAATCACCCTGTCTTACTGGATATTCACCTCGGCCATGACGGTCCTGTTTGGCCTGAAATGGTTGCGCACATGCGAGCCCTTTACCGTCTTTTTCAGCCAAATCGCCAGATTGAGCCCCTTGTCACAGGAACCCGCATTAAAGGCCGGCTGCCCGGGGAGCTTCTTGATCACACATCCAGCCCCCATGTCCCTGGCGGCTTTGATCATCGTGGCCCTTGCCGCAGGATCCTTTGACGGTCTGAACGAGACCTTCTGGTGGCTCGCACAGATCGGCATAAACCCACTGGAATTTCCGGGGCGCTCCGCCGTGGTCCTTCCCAATGCTGTGGGTCTTTTGCTGAGTATTGCTGCCCTTGGAATTATAACCGCCCTGTGCACGTGGCTGGGGCTCAAAATGGTCGGCGCGCAAAAAGAGTTCCGCGCCCTTTTCCCGCGCCTCACGCTTTGCCTTCTGCCCATCGCACTGGCCTACCACATTGCACATTACCTGACCTCCTTCATGGTCGGCGTGCAATACAGCCTGAAAGCCGCCACCGACCCCATGAGCAACGGCGCAGACATCCTTGGCCTGGGACAGTTCTATGTCACCACCAGCTTTTTCAATGTCGCCACCACCGTGGAGAAAATCTGGCTCACCCAAGCCAGCGCAATCGTTATTGGTCATATTTTGGCGGTTCTGATAGCTCATGCCATCGCATTGGGTGCGTTGGGCGACCATAAACGTGCCACTCTTAGCCAATTGCCCGTCGCCGCCTTCATGATCGCCTATACTTTCATCGGCCTTTGGATACTGGCGCAACCGACAGGGGTATAAGCCCATAAATTTCTGGACTTTTTTCGAAAGTGGCGACAGCCTGTATATACCAACGTGGGAGCATTATGATGACCAAATCGAAACCAAGCCTAATCACCCCAAACCGCCGCACGATTTTGAGCGGTTTGGCAGCTACCGGAGCGGCAAGTGCCATGCCGGGCTTTGTACCCTATGCGCAAGCTCAGTCCTCTGAGCCGATCAAGATCGGATTTCAGGTACACCGGACCGGCATTGGCGCTGCATATGGGCGTTGGTATGATCGCACAACGCAAGCAGCCGCAGCCCTGATCAACGAGGCTGGTGGCATCAATGGCCGCCCCATCGAGATTGTGTCCGAGGATGACGGAACAGACCCAAAACGCGGTGCCGAGGTTCTTGAAAAGTTTGCCAACCAGCACAGTTGTGACGTCTCTTTCGGGACGCTGTTTAGCCATGTTGTGATCGGCTCGGCGCCCCGTGCAGCCGAGCTGAAAATGCCCTATTTTGTTGTCTCCGAAGGGCACCATGTGGCCTCTGGGATGCTCAACCGCTACACGCTTCAGCCCGGCATCACGGATGTGAAATCCCAAGTGCAGGCAATGGCCCCGTTTGTGGCTGAAAACTTGGGCAAAAAAGTCACCATGGTCTATCCGGATTTCGCGTTTGGTCATGACCACCGCGATTACTTCTCAGAAGCTATGGCACAGGCGGGCGGCGAAATTCTGGAACTGATCCCGATCCCGCCCACCGAGACATCTTTCGTGAAATACTTCCCAAAAATCCCACGCGACACTGAGGTGTTGTACCATGTCATGGTGGGGCCTGCGGTGCTAACATTCGTCAAAGAACTCGGCGAGTTCTTCGGCGGCCAAGGCCCGGAGCTTTTCGGCTTCATTGATAGCCTAGAGGCGGTTGATATGGCCTCGTCGGGTCTGGAGTTTCTGGATGGCAGCCATTTTTGGGAGGGCAACCCGCGCTATGCGCAGGCTGACAACAGCGCCTTTGACACATTCTTCCGCGAAAAAGTCGGCGTTGATGCAAATGGCGCATCCGTGAGTGACCCCAAAGATATCTCGACCTACGCCCATATGTTTGGCTGTTGGGAGACGCTCCATGTCATCAAGGCGGGTATGGAAGCGGCTGGATATCAGGGACCGGGTGATCGAGCCAAACTGATCGAAGCGGTTGAAGCCATGACCACTATGGACCACTCAAATGAGCACCCGCAAGGGCCCAAGATCTTCAACGGGAAAACCCATCAGGTGTTTGGCCAACAGTATATCACCAAGGTCAATGGCGACCGGATGGACTTGGTTCACACGGCCTCCATCGAAGAGACCTTCTATGAAGACGAGGTCGACTACACGACCCAAAGTTTCTGATTTTTATCTATTGCGCGGGGCGCCCATCACAGCCGCCCCGCGCATGGCTTTGCCCGCGTTCATCGCCGTGCCATGCGTCGCAAAGGCAAGACCAGCGCGTTCCACCACACCAATACCACCAAGATGACCGCAAGCGCCGGGATGCCCCATACGGCCAGCGCAACCAATTCACTATGGCCGCTAAAAACTTGCACTAATCTGGGCATCAAAATAGCTTCGAACACCAGCCGACCCGGCATCAATGCGAACGCGCCCGCCACCACAAACCCGCCCAAATAAATCGGGATCATAGTTTGCATGTGCAACTTCACATTGCCCAACCGGATGGCCCGAACCCCGATCACTGTCGACACGACAACATAGACCGACAGCAAATGGATCCAACTCCACGGCCCCCATTGGTTAATCTCGTGAATAAAAAAAGAGCTGAGCGCCGTGAGCATGGCCGCACCTGCAAACACCCGTCCGCTCCAACGGTGCAAAACAGTTCCGCGCCGCGCCAACATCACAGCAGTTCCGACCAAAAAGCCCAGAACCGCAAAACCCAAATGCACCTTGATGACAAAACTCGCGTTGCTCCACCCCATCAAATCAATCATACGAAACCTCCTTGCGATTAGGTCGCCCCGACATGCTTTGTAGGGCAGACAACACATGCTAAGTTCTTGGGATTGGCAGCACTTGGATAGCGAAACTGAATGAATGACGGTGAAAACTTCGCGAAACGCACGGTCTGGCTAATCACGAAGCGCGAGTTGCAGACCACATTGGGATCACCGAGTTTCTGGATCGGGCTGATATGTGTGGTCGCAATCCTGACCGTCTCGGGCCCGTTTGACACCGCGCAGGATTTCACCGCTCTTCAACGTTTCGCCTATTGGGGCGGCATTGCCTTTTCAACCTATATTCTGGCCATGTGCTGCATGGTGCCAGTGGTCTATCTGGCCCATGTGAAATCCTGGAATTGGGGGAAATCTGCCCTCCTGGGCGGGCTGGCCGCAGGTCCTCCAGTCGGAATTTTGGTCTTTGTGATCAACTCACAAATTGCCGGGCTCGATGAAACCACCATCAAGAGCTTGGTGCGTCTGATTATACTATGCACCGTGATCGCCATTGCCATTGCCTTCTTGCGCCAACTGGTGATCAACGGGCGCAAGGCAGCGCCTACGCCGGAGATCATTAGGGGGCCATCCAAGACCGATATCTTTGTGCGCCGACTTTCGCCCGAGGTAAGAGGGGATGTGCTGAGCCTGCAGGCGCAAGATCATTATATCGAGGTGACGACAACACGCGGCAATGAGCTGATCTTGATGCGCCTCGGAGACGCCACACAGGAATTGACCGGTCTGGATGGACGCCGTGTGCACCGCTCATGGTGGGTGGCCAAGGCCGCAATCTCAGCGCTAAGATCGGAAAAAGACCGGCTGTGGATTGACCTGAAGGACGGACGAAGCGTTCCTGTCAGCCGTGCCAATGAAAAGGCAGTCCGGCACTGGGCAAGCTGAGCCTGGCCGTTTGAGCGGACGGCCACGGGGACTTTGGGCGCCTGTTTGCTTAGCCGCAGCCATCGGCCCTTGCCAGAGACATGACCGCCTTGTTTGTGCCATTGCACCGCTGTACCCAGCCCCCAAATATCACGCAGCATAAATTCGGCCATTTTTCACATAATCCTTTGTAATAAAATACCTTTTCAGTTCTACTCAACTAGAGGAGTAGAATCGCCAAACGCCCCCCACAAAATCCCCAAAAAGACGCGCAAAGCGCTCAATAAACCTATCTCCAAGCCTTGCCCTTTCGCCCCTCTCGTGTAGAAATTCTCCCTATTGTAAGCTGGGGGTTGATTTGGAGTTTGGACCGCATTTGATGCTCGCCCTGATCGAGGGTCTTGTGCAGGCTGCGGTGCTCTCTTTGACGGCACTTGGCCTGTCCTTGGTCTTTGGCGTTATGCGGGTCGTCAACGTGGCCCATGGCGAATTCTTCATGTTGGGCGCCGTCATCGCATGGTGGGTCGCCACACTTGTGGGCACCAATCCGGCACTGGGCTTTATCGCGGCTCTCATTGCCGCCCCAATCATCGCCGGCCTGATCGCCGTCATAACCGACTGGCTTGTGCTCAAACGCATCAACTACGACCCGGAAGCCACAATCGTGGCCACGATCGGTCTTCTATATATCCTGCAACAATCGGTTTTAATGACATTTGGCCCGGACGCCCGCCCGGTGGAGGCACCGTTTAACACCCGCCTTGCGATCCCGTGGATAGAAAACACGGATGCAGGCTGGGCGCTGTATTGGCCGTGGGGATTGTCGACAACCAGCTACAAACTCTTCGTGATTGTCGCTGCAATCGCACTTTTGTCGCTGATCTGGTACATAATGTCTCGCACCAAACTGGGCCTGATCCTGCGCGCCACTCAGCTTGATAGTGAAACGGCACTCGCCTTTGGCATCCCGGTGGAGCGCGTCTACGCGCTCGTCTTCGGTATTGGTGCCGCACTGGCCGCTGTGGCCGCCGTTTTGATCGTCCCCATCCAACAAGCCCATTATCTGATGGGGGCCGACCCGCTGCTCTTAAGCTTCATTGTCGTCATCATCGGCGGGCTGGGCAGTCTGCGCGGCACCGTCATCGCCGCCCTGATTATCGGTATGTCCGACGGTATCATTTCGGTCTTCTTCACGCCCACCCTGGCCAAAATCATGGCCACGCTGCTGGTGGCAATGGTGCTGGTGTACCGCCCACAAGGCCTGTTTGGGACCAGACGCGTATGAACCGGAACCTCGCCCTTCATCTGGCCGTGATTGCAGCACTTTATATCCTGCATTTGACCCTTCCTGCCTACCATCATGGACAGGTCGCCCGGATCATGGTCTTGGCCGTGTTTGCCATGGGGTACAATATTCTGTTTGGCTATTCTGGGCTTTTGTCGCTGGGTCATGCCATGTTCTTTGCCGCCGGCATGTACGGCATGGGCCTCTCCGCGCAACATCTGGGATTTGCCACCCTACCTGCCTTTTTGATCGGCATTTTATGCGCAACCGCATTGGCTTTTGTCGTAGGGCTTTTGGCTCTGCGCACCATCGGCGTGGGCTTCATGATCGTCACGTTGATGTTCGCCCAAGCGGGATATCTGACCATCCTTTATTTCGGTGAATATACCCGCGGTGACGAGGGCTTTGTGCTCACCAATACCGCCCGCAATTTTGGCAATTTGGACTTTTCCACAGCCGACACCCGCTACCTGGCAGCCCTGTGCCTGTTTAGCGGTGCGCTCCTGCTCAAGCTGCTGATCGTGCGCTCCAAACGCGGCCGGGTCATGGTCGCCGTGCGCGAGAACGAGGAACGGGCCCGCATGCTGGGCTATAATACGTGGTCTACAAAGCTCTACGCTCTCACACTTTCGGGCCTATTCTCAGGTGCGTCCGGGGCCTCTTACGCCATCTTGTTTGGATATGTGGGCGCAAGTTTCGCCGCCGTCCCTTACTCCATCTTCCCGCTCCTATGGGTGCTCGTTGGCGGGGCTGGCACGACACTTGGGCCCGTGATCGGCACCGCTTTCATGTTCTATCTGATCGACTACGCCTCAGGGGTTACGGATGCCTATATGCTGGTGGTCGGGGTTACGCTGGTTCTTATCACTCTGTTTGTGCCCGGCGGCATATTGGGTCTGGTCAAATCAAGGTTCGCGCGATGGATACCATGAACCTGTTGGAGACCCAGAAGCTGACCCGCCATTTTGGCGGGATCACGGCTGTGGACGATGTCAACTTCTCGCTCAAAGACGGGGAGATCCGC
Source organism: uncultured Paracoccaceae bacterium (assembly GCA_937920555.1). Classification (GTDB taxonomy): domain Bacteria; phylum Pseudomonadota; class Alphaproteobacteria; order Rhodobacterales; family Rhodobacteraceae; genus CAKZTM01. The sequence goes on from CAKZTM010000004.1 coordinate 34,029, forward strand.
GCACTGATCGGACCGAATGGCGCGGGAAAAACAACCTTCGTCTCACTGGTCACCGGCCGGATCGAGGCCAGTTCGGGCCGCATCTCATTTGCCCATGAGGACATCACCCATCTGCCTGCCCATAAACGCATCGCGCGTGGTATGGGCTACACGTTCCAGATCACCTCCATCTTCCCCGATCTGGATTGTTTCGAGAATGTCCACCTCGCCGCCCAGCGCAATTTTGAGGGCCCTGCACGAAAACTATACTCCTTCACCCGAATGATCTTAGAGCAGGTCGGCCTTAACACCTACCGCACAGACATCGCAGGCGATCTTGCCTACGGCCATCAACGCCTTCTAGAAATCGCGATGGGGCTGGCCCAAAGGCCCAAACTTTTGATCTTGGATGAACCCACCCAAGGCCTTGCCGGGGGCGAAATCAAAGACTTTATGCACCTCATCCGCGAGGTATCAGACCGCACCACCATCTTGTTGATCGAACACAATATGGACGTGGTGATGTCGCTGGCCGAGAAAATCACCGTTATGGACCAGGGCAAAATCATCGCCGAGGGAACACCTGAGGAAATCCAAGCCAATGAGGCCGTGCAAACGGCGTATTTGGGGGGCTGATGCTAAAACTGAGCGGCATAAACGCGGGCTACGGCAAGAACCAAGTGCTGTTCGAGCTGGACTTGAGCGTGGACAAGGGCGAGGTGCTGTGCGTCATGGGCCGCAACGGGGCTGGAAAAACCACCGCCATGAAAACCATCATGGGCCTTATTCAACCCAATAGCGGTCAGGTCGAATTCGAAAAGCGAAAGATCAGCAAACTTGCGCCCCACACCATTCCCAAACTGGGGATCGGATATATCCCGCAAGGGCGACGCCTGTTTTCTGAGCTGACGGTCGCGGAAAATATCGAGATTGGCCTGATGACCCGCAAAAAGGGCAAGGCCACCCGCGACAAAGTGCTGGACATGTTTCCAAGGCTGGGTGAGCGCCTGAAGCAAAGGGCCGATACGTTATCTGGTGGCGAGCAGCAGCAATTGGCCACGGCGCGTGCCCTTTGTTTGGAGCCGTCCGTGCTTTTGCTGGACGAGCCAACCGAGGGGCTTCAACCCTCCATGACCGCGCTCATTCGCGAAACCGTGCTGACCCTCAAAGGTGAAGGCGTTGGGATCATTCTGGTGGAGCAACGCGAGGACGCGGTGCGCGCAGTCGCCGACCGTGTCGCCTTTATCGAAAATGGCCGGAATGCCGCCACTCATACCATCGAAGAACTGACCGAAGACCCCAGCCCGTTTCGCAAGCATGTTGGCATTTGAGCCACGCGGGCTGACCTACATTGCTTTGCTACCGGACAGAAAACGGCTGATTTGCAGGCGAAAATCCCATGCAAAATGAACGTATGAAGAGCCTCACTTGCCCAACAATGCGCTGGTTAAGCCGTTAACTAACTTGACGATGGCCGCTTGACCGCGATACGCGCCCTAATGACTTCTCAAGAGGCACCCATTTCAAAAGACCGTTTGGTCCTCGGCATCGCGTTGATGATGGGCTTCATTATCACGGGTCCTTTCATTGATTTGTTTGCAAAACTGGCAACCGCAGCCGTTCCGGTCGCGCAAATCGCCTGCGCCCGTTTCCTGTTCCAAGGGGCGATTATCGCTCCTATTGCAGCACTTATGGGGCGCTTGCACCGCCCCGACAGGCGGGAGCTTGGGCTCCACCTTCTTCGCGGAGCGATGATCCTGCTGTCTACCGCCTGCATTACGGGCGCTGTAAAGTTCATGCCCATTGCCGACGCCATCGCGATCTTTTTCGTGGAACCCTTGTTTTTAACCTTGATGGGTGGGTTTTTCTTAGGCGAAACAATCGGTTGGCGACGGATTTCCGCCTGCGTCATCGGGTTCATAGGCGCTCTTCTGGTGATCCAACCCAGCTTTGCGGCCTTCGGGTGGCCCGCCTTCCTGCCCCTTGCCACAGCAGTGTTTTTCGCAATTTACCTGCTGCTGACCCGTACAATGGCCCAAAGGATCGACCCGCTAGCGCTTCAAACCTATACAAGTGGGGCCGCTTTATGTGTGGCCATCCCGATCCTCGCTGCATTCAACGGCTCAGGCATTTCGTTTCTTGATCCCATATGGCCCACGGGCCTACCACTCTTGTGGCTCGCACTGGGCGGTCTGTCTGCCGCCATCGCCCATATCTTTTTGACATATGCGTTTCGCTTCGCCCCTGTCACGCTGCTGGGCCCAATGCATTATATGGAAATCGTAACCGCCACGATCCTCGGATATCTCGTATTTGGTGATCTTTTCAACGGCTTGGCCGCATTTGGCGTTCTCGTGATTATCAGCGCGGGTCTTTATCTTGTTTTTCGGGAACGCCAGTTGGAGCGGCAAGCAGGTCGCTAACCGTCTCCAGATATTTGACTGGCAAGATCATCAACATCGGGCCCGCGATCTTCACCCGCATGGGCCCGCCCAAAGCCGCATTTGAGGTGCCAATCTGACCCGACGGGCTAAAATTCAACCCCTCAATGGGCCATCGCAACCCGTCGGAGCCTATTCCCGCGACCTCACCCATTGGGAAAAGTGAGACCGGATCGCCTGCCGCCATCTCAATCTCGAACTCATCCGGGCAGCAAAAGGTCACGTCCCCGTCGCCGATCAAAATGGCGCGTTTCTCACGATAGGCTACCAGCGACCGCAAACAGGCCAGCGAATGGTCCAGCCTGCGCCCCAGAAACCCAACACAAAGATATAGATCCGCCTCCACCGTATAGAGGCATTTCTCAAAATCCGTGCTCTCCTGCTCGTCCAGATGGACCAAATTCACGCCCTTATCCTGCCAAATTTGGAAATTAGTTAATGAGTCGAAGTCACCCACGATGTGCTTAACGGGGATTTTGTGAGCGTGCGCGTAATTTGCACCTCCGTCGGCGGCCACAACATATGGCGCAAAACGCATAACGCGTTGTAATTGCTCCATATTGACCGGTCCGCCACCGAGTAGTGTAACGATGCTTGAGGCTTTGTTTTGGGTCTTAGACATCAGATATGGATGCGTCATGCAGCATCTTTGGTCAATGGGTGCATTGATCGGGATGCCCAGTCGAGTGTGTACTGCGTGACATTATGTGAGGTACTAAAGTATGGCTGATTTCGCCAAAAAGTTGACGGTTTCTTTCGGCGCGTTTTCTTGCACGCTTTCTGGTTTTGACAATCCATTTCCTGTGATGCGCCAAGTCGTTGATTACTTTCAGGATTTGTCAAAAATGGACCCGAGTTTCGGTGCCCATCCAGAGCGGCCCGACACCGAAGCCTTGCGCGCCTTGGCAGAAAAAACCAGTGGTCTGTCGGTTGGCGCGGAAATGCGCGGTGACGAAGTTGTCCTAAGCTCGGTCGCTGACGAGTTGGACACGCATGACACCGAAAATATGGCACAGGACGCGACCACCATAGCCGCGGCCCCACAACAGCAGGTTGAGGATACCCCAGAGCCTCAGCACGTCACCACCGATGAGGCCCCAGCCCCGTCAGAGCCACCAAGCGTCGCAGAGAATACCAAAGCTGACGCCACAGATGCGGCCACTGCTGAAAACGACAATATGGCCGGCGTCTCCGATATCTTCGCCCAGCTTCAACTGGAAGATCTGGATGATGAGGTGTTCGAAAATATCGACGCCGAGGACATCTACGATGCGGTCCAGCCAGAGCAGGACGATGCAGCGGAGCTTCACACGGAGGACGTCAGTGGCTATCTGCGCGAAGCTGTAGCATTCACCGATGTCGAGAATCCCGATGCAGAGGATTTGCTGGTGGACGTGCCCGAAGATGCGCCTACCGCCACAGACCACGCGGCACCCGAAACCTCAGAGATGTTGCCAATTTGGCAAGCTGAGCTGGTCTCCGATGAGCCTGTTGACGAGGTGCCCGAGGCGTCCTTGGCCGCGTTTGAAGATGCGGTCGATGAGACGACAGAAGAAGACGATGAAACTTTGTCTTTCGAAGACCACGTAAAAGCGGAAGAAACCGCCCTGAGCCGCATCATCGCAGCGACGCAAGATCCCGAGGAACTTGATGCCTCCAATCCCCTAAGTGCCCTGCGCGAAGAGGCACAATTGGCCGAAGATGAGGCCGCGCTGGACCATGATTTGGCGGAACTGGATGATGATGCGCCCCTGATCGGTGAAAATGCAGCCGAAGAGGCACGCTCTCTGCTTCTGGGATTTGGCGGTGCAGCCAGCCTTGACGCGACGCGGCACGTGCCTGCCAGTTCCATCGACACACGCACACCTGTTTCGCAAACGCATGCGCTCTCGGCCATGGGCATCTTTGAAGAAGAAGAAGATGACAGAGAGTTCAGCTGGGATGAGGCCCCGCAACCAACCGCTGAGGTGGAGCCAGAAGCCAAACCGGCGCCACTCTTGTTGACGCCGTTGCAAGAGGTCACCCCAAACGAACAGGAAATTGAGGTTGCCGAAGAGCCATCGCCAAATTCGATCATCGATTTGGACCAGGACGATCCGCGCGCGGATTTGCGCCGTTTCGCCCAATCTGCGGGTGCAGTTTCGCTAACAGACCTGCTTGAGGTTTCTGCGGCCTACAGCACTCTTGTGAATGGCCGCCCAAGCTTCAGTCGCGGCGAGGTTTTGGACCTTCTCGATCAATTCAGCGATGAGGACGGATTTTCGCAAGAAGCCCGGATCAAAACCTTCGGATCGCTCCTGCGAGGCGGTCGAATTCAGCGCATCGAAAATGGCGAGTATGAGATGACAAATGACGCCTTGTCGGACTACGAGACACGCAGAACCGGATAATTGAGCAGCGTGATCACGCCTTTGGGACATCAAATCCTAAAGGCGTGAATGCATCAAAAATCCTTCGTCATCAATATGTTACACTCATAAGCGTCAAAATCGTAAAAGCCGATATTTGATGAGGTTGTTTGCCAGTTGCAGGTGACCCGCGGCGAGAACCCCTGCCAGCTATAGGTCGAGTTCAACACCGACGCGGTAACCGTCATGTACCGGTCATTTCGCTCCATCTGCGTAAAGCCGAAATCAGCGTCAAACCACCGCAACCCAACCTCGGCGCCTGCAAAAGTTGCCCAGCCCCCGGTCCAGTTTTTCGAAACACCGACATTCACTGCCGCACTTCTAAACTTAAACGCATCATCCTTTGGCAAGCCACGCCCAACCGTGATGCCGCCATTGATCGACGTGCTGGGATTGATGTTGCGCTGAACACCCAACTTGAACGTCGCCGAGGGCCCGCTTTGAGTATCAAGCGTATCAAAAGTCGTCTGCTGAATCAGAGCCGAATAAGTCAAAATATTGGGCCCTGACAGGGCTCTGCGACCTGAGAATACAAGACCAAATGTGTTTGCCGAACTGTTGCTCACCGTGTCGGGAACGCCCACAATATTGGACGGCTGAACCAAATCACGCCGGAATGTGCGCCGGGCAAAAGCCTCCCACGACCAAATGCCGCTCTCGCTGGCATTCTCAAATCGCGCCGACAGGCTTGGCTGAAACACGTTAAAGACACTCTCAGAATAGAGAACCTGCGTGGCAGATGCGGTCAGTGTAAACAGACCACCCTCAGCGCGCGGAATTCGTAAAAACCCGTTTACACCCAATTGAAACCCGACGCCCGACGTCTCTCTGCCCGACTGGCTTATCGTCCCCGAGTTGGGATCACCGGCCAAAATCACCGTGTTTGTGGTGCCCCGGTTGATGTTGCTCGACGGCACAATGGCGAAGCTCGCCCCAAACCCCGATGGAATATTTTGCTGAATTTGCCGCAAAGCGTTTGCGTATTGTTGGCGCAGACCATCGCGCCGATCCGTCTCTAGAAGCGTGCGAAAATGAAACCGCGCCGCCTCAAAGTCGCCCATCTGAAACAGGGTTTGCGCAAGCACTTGCCGGATCTCGATCAGATCAGGTTGAACCGCCAATATCGCCCGGTAAATCGTCACCGCATCGCCGGGGCTGCCTTGGGCCGTGAAAATCTGCGCCTCAAGAAACAACTCATCAATGTCACTATGAGGTGTCTCGGCCAAAGCCGCTCTGGCGCCGTCAAAGTCGCCTTGCCGGACCAGATCAAGTATCCCCACGGCTGTGGATTGCCCGACCGCAGGCGTGAAAGGCACCATCAACAATAATGTGAGGCCCGCAATCGCGGCCTTAAATGTCTTTTGTTTCATCCTTGTCCGGATCCTCTCGCCCGATGCCCTTAAACACAGCCTTAAACGGCAGAGCCCACAGGATGCCAAGAACGATGTAGACAAGCAACTCCACCCAAATGGGCGGACGGCCCATCAGCGCCAGAATGCTGATGGCCACCATAATGTATAGCGGTAAACCAATAAGAAGGATGATCAGCGACCAACGTCTGCGTGCTTTGTAAGAAAGTGCCATCAGTCCTCAAATGGATCAGTGACAAGGATCGTATCCTCCCGCTCGGGAGATGTGGACAACAAAGCCACCGGACATTGGATCAGCTCCTCAATGCGCCGCACATATTTTATCGCATTTCCGGGCAATTCGGCCCAACTGCGGGCGCCGGCCGTGCTTTCCGACCAGCCTTCCATAGTCTCATAGACGGGAGTGGCCCGGGCCTGCTGATCTGCAGCGGTCGGCAAATGGTCAAGCTCTTCGCCGTCCAACATGTAGCCAGTGCAGATTTTCAGCTCTTGGAAACCGTCCAGAACATCGAGTTTGGTCAAGGCTATACCATTCACCCCGGATGTGGCACAGGTTTGCCGGACAAGAACCGCATCAAACCATCCACAACGCCGCTTGCGCCCCGTTACGGTGCCAAATTCACGCCCGCGCTCGCCCAATCGCTGACCATCCGCATCATCCAGTTCAGCAGGAAACGGCCCTTCGCCCACACGGGTTGTATAGGCTTTAACAATCCCCAAGACATAATCGATCGCTCCCGGCCCAAGACCGGTTCCGGTCGCCGCCATCCCGGCAGTTGTGTTCGACGAGGTGACAAACGGGTATGTGCCAAAATCGATGTCCAGCAATGCACCCTGCGCGCCTTCAAAAAGAATTCTCTTGCCGGCCTTCCGGTAGGCATTCATCGCCTTCCACACAGGTTGCGCATAGGGCAAGATTTTTGGCGCAACCTCCAACAGCTTGGCTTTGAGCTCGGCTCCATCAATCTCGGGCAGGCCCAACCCCCGCCGCAAAGCATCATGATGGGTCAGCAGGCGATTGATACGCAAATCCAGCGTCGGCTCATCGGCCAGATCCGCCACGCGAATGACCCGACGGCCCACCTTATCCTCGTAACACGGACCAATCCCGCGCCCTGTTGTCCCGATCTTGGCGACTGAATTTTGGTCCTCACGGGCGCGGTCCAACTCACCGTGAACAGGTAGAATAAGCGGCGTGTTTTCGGCTACCATGAGGTTTTCAGGCGAAACCGAAACACCCATTTTCCTAATCTTTTCAATCTCTTCTACAAGGGCCCAAGGGTCCAGAACGACGCCGTTCCCAATGACCCCCATCTTGCCGTCACGCAAAATGCCCGATGGCAGCAGCGAGAGCTTGTAAACCTCCCCGTCAATGACCAGCGTATGACCTGCGTTGTGGCCCCCCTGAAAACGAGCGATGACGTCGGCACGCTCAGAGAGCCAATCAACGATCTTGCCCTTACCTTCATCGCCCCACTGAGCACCAACAACGACTACGTTCGCCATGAGATTGCGACTCCCTAAACTGCGTCAACGGGCCGCTTATAGCGCGGCCCGCCCAAAGCCTGAATGGCTAAATCAAACGCCTGTCAATTTAACCGGCTCAGAAGATCAGAAACTTAACCTGATCCACTTGCGGCAATTCTGCGATTTCGGCCAAAGTTTCCTCGGTGACCGGATCATCAACCCCCCAAAACGCGATCGCATCACCACCTTTGGCAGAGCGGCCCAAAGCGAAAGTGGCAATATTCACGCCCAAATCCCCCAACTTTGATCCTACCGTTCCGATAAAACCGGGGGTGTCGTCATTGGTGGTGTAGATCATGAAAGGCTGCGGCTCGGCCTCAAGATTGATGCCCTTGATTTGGATGAAACGCGGCTTGCCGTCGGAATAGATCGTCCCGGCTACCGATTTGGTCTGGTTCGCCGTTTTCACAACAAGGCGAATGTACGATCCAAACGCCCCCTGACGGTCTTTGCGGGTCTCGGTGATCTGCATGCCGCGTTCACGGGCAACAACAGGGGCCGACACCATGTTCACCCCCCCTTCCCCAACCAAAGGCTTCATCATACTTGCCGTCAACGCCGAGGTCAGCGGCTTAAGGTTCAACTCACCCACATCGCCCACATATTCGATCTCAATCTCGTTAATGGCGCTTTCCGTGACCTGCCCGGCAAATCCTCCAAGCATCTCGGCCAGTGCAATCCACGGCTTCAGGATCGGCGCTTCCTCGGCGGTCACCGACGGCGCGTTAAGCGCATTGGAAATAGCGCCCTTCATCAAATAATCCGACATTTGCTCTGCCACTTGCAGGGCCACATTCTCTTGCGCCTCGGACGTGGCCGCACCCAAATGCGGCGTGCACACGACGTTTGGAAGCCCAAATAATGGGTTCTCGTTGGCTGGCTCTTGCGCAAACACATCGAATGCCGCACCCGCCAGCTTGCCCGATTTCAACGCCTCCGCCAGAGCGGCCTCGTCCACAAGTCCGCCACGGGCGCAATTGATCAATCGCGCAGTTGGCTTCATTTTTGCAATCATCTCAGCCGATAGAATGTTGGCCGTGTTGTCGGTTTTGGGCAAATGCAGCGACACGAAATCGGCCCGAGACAGCATCTCACCCAAATCATCATACTTCTCAATGCCCAGCGATTTTGCCTTCTCGACCCCCAAAAAAGGATCATAGGCGATCACCTTCATCTTCAAACCTTGCGCACGCGAGGCAACGATAGACCCAATATTACCGGCCCCCACCAAACCAAGAGTTTTGTTGGTGATCTCCACGCCCATGAACTTCGACTTTTCCCATTTCCCCGCCTGTGTAGAGGTATCGGCCGACGGAATTTGGCGCGCCACCGCAAACATCATCGCAATGGCGTGCTCTGCGGTGGTTATGGAATTTCCAAAAGGCGTGTTCATCACCACGATCCCTTTGGCGGTCGCGGCTGGAATATCCACATTGTCCACGCCAATCCCAGCGCGTCCAATAGCTTTGAGGTTGGCGGCTTGGTCGATAATCTCGGCGGTCACTTTGGTGGCGGACCTGATCGCAAGCCCATCATAGTCGCCGATAATTTCTTTCAGTTTTTCAGGGTCTTTTCCAAGGTTAGGCTGGAAATCAACATCCACACCATTGTCTTTGAAAATCTGTACGGCGGCTTCCGAAAGCTTGTCGGAAATCAGAACTTTTGGCATATCGTGCATCCTTTTCAGGGTGAAATTATTGGGCTGCGCCCGATTGTGTTTTGACGGTGTGAAAGGCCCAGTCGAGCCAGGGGGTCAAAGCCTCTACATCTGCGGTATCGACGGTAGCGCCGCACCAAATCCGCAACCCGGCAGGCGCGTCTCTGTAGCCACCAATGTCATGTGCTGCACCTTCTGCATCCAGAAGGGTTACCATGGATTTGACGAATGCCTTTTGTCCCGCATCATCCAGTTTTGCGATATCTGGATCGGTAATCTTCAGGCAAACAGATGTATTTGAACGATTTTCCGGCTGCTCCACAAGATTTGCAATCCACTCCGAGCCATCAACCCAGTTTTGCAAAGCTGCGAAGTTGGCATCCGCCCGCGCCATGGTTGATTGCAAGCCACCAAGACCAACCATCCAATCCAGCGCATCATCCGCATCCGCCACACACAGCATCGACGGGGTATTAATCGTGGCACCCGAAAATATGCCGTCAATCAACTTTCCGCCCTTTGTCAGACGAAATATCTTGGGCAAAGGCCAAGGCGGCGTGTAAGTTTCCAGCCTCTCTATGGCACGCGGCGACAGGACAATCACGCCATGCGCACCTTCCCCGCCCATCGCCTTTTGCCAAGAAAATGTAACAACATCGAGCTTCGGCCAGTCCAAATCTTGCGCAAACGCCGCGGATGTCGCGTCGCAAATCGTCAATCCGCCTCGATCATGCGCAATCCAGTCAGCATTTGGCACGCGCGCACCCGAAGTCGTCCCGTTCCAAGTGAAAACCACGTCTGCATCTTTGCGAACTTGGCTCAGATCAGGCAATTCGCCATAGCCCGCCTGTAAATGCGCGACATCATCAAGCTTCAGTTGCTTGATAATATCCGTAGCCCATCCAGCACCAAAACTTTCCCACGCAAGCACATCCACAGGGCGCTGACCAAGCATGGACCATAGGGCCATTTCAACCGCCCCAGTATCCGAGGCTGGTACAATTCCAACCTTGTAGCCGTCCGGGACACCCAAAACGCTCGCAGTTTTGTCAATAACCGACTTTAGCTGCGCCTTTGGCTCTTTAGCACGGTGGGACCGACCCAAAAACGCCCGCTCCGCGATAGAGGCGGCGGACCAACCGGGTCTTTTGGGGCATGGCCCCGATGAAAAGGAAGAACGCGCAGGCATAGCCTGCGGCTTTGAAGGGAGGCTCATAGACGGCTCCGTCGTCGGGGCGAGTTTCCTGAGCATGCCGCCGTTCGCCCTAGCCAAACGACATACCCAAGACCGCTCCTAAAGTGCCGCCTGAGTGTTTTCAAGGAAAGAATTGTCGCAATTTTTCCTTTAACACTTGCGCCCCGACAGACGACCAAGTGCAGCAATTGCACCAGCGCCGCAGAACCCTGTTCAGGGCATCCAGAACCGCTTGAGCGACTCTTTCTCCGCTTGCGCCCGCGTAAGCCCGAGGTCATCAAGATGTTGTGCCGTCAATTGACCAAGGGCGCGCCTTGATTTCCTGCGGTGTGACCAGACCGTCAGAACGTTTGCCATATAAATGAGGAGGACCGCCAAAGTTGGCCGTGTATGCGCGCCAGTTTTGCTGGCATTCATGTCTAAATCGGAGCGCGAATAAGTCATAACCACCTCATTTGTATTGGTACAATTTTGAAAATTCAACTTGCTTTGATACGTTTATCGATACAATTTGAAAGCCAACCGCGATACAAAAGAATTGTTATGGATACAAAACCACATCTCTCGCTAGAGGCCCATCGCGGCCCTAAGTACAAACGTCTCTATCATGCGTTGGAAACGGCGGTTCGTTCAGGCACAATGAAGCCCGGTCGCAAACTGCCGCCCGTCCGGGAACTTGCATGGCAATTGGGCATAACCCCCGGAACCGTGGCGCGGGCCTATCAGATGGGGACCGACGAAGGTCTGCTCGAAGCAACGGTCGGACGCGGCACTTTCGTCAAAGGTCCATCGCGCGAGCTGCCCGAGGTCCCCGCAAATTTCGTCGCCATGCCCTATGATGACGGCGATCACAACTTTCGCAATGGCCACACGGTTGAGCTTGGGCAAAACGAGCTTATCGCCAACATCACGCAGGACGTTCTGGTCTCTTCTGCGATCAACTTCGCCCAATATGTCCGCGATGACGCTTTGGCAGGATGCCGCACCCAAGCATCGCAGTGGCTGCACAAAAAAGGGCTGACGGGCGCGCCGGGCGATCTGGTGCTGACCAATGGCGCACATAATGCAGTGATGGTGGCGCTGAACGCCATTCTGAACGGCCGCGAGCCAACGATTGCAACGACCGAGCTAACCTATCCGGGGTTTCGCCAGACCGCCCATATTTGCCGCGCAAGGTTAATTGGCATAGAAAGCGACGACGAAGGCATATTGCCCGATGCGCTTGAATTTGCCTGCCGGAACGACCGCGTGCAGGTGCTTTTGATCTCCTCGAACGTGCACAACCCCACATGTGTCGCAACCAGTTTGGAGCGACGCTGCGCAATTGCCGAGCTGGCGCGGCGTTACGACTTTCAGATCATTGAAGACGATGTTTACGGAACTCTGATCGACGACAAACCAATTGGCTTCGATCAACTCTGCCCCGAGAGGACCTGGCACGCCACGTCCTTGTCGAAATGCTTCGCCGCCGGTCTGCGAATAGGCTTTTTGCAATGCCCTCAAGGGCTTGGCCCACTTGGACTACGGGTCATGCAAGGCATGAGCTTGAGCATCTCGCAACTCTTAACGAAGGTCGTCGAGCGCCTTTTTGAATGCGGCGCGGTAGAGGAATACGGGGCGTTGATCGCAGCAGAAAACACCAAACGTGTGAACCACACGCGCAACATTCTAGGGAAATGGGATGTTCAGTCGCGCAATGGCGTCAACTATGTCTGGGTCGGAATTCCTGAGGGTTGGTCCGGTTCAACCTTCATGTCGGCCTGCGAAGCACAAAAACTGCTAGTAGCGGTGGCCGACAAATTCACCCTTCCCGGCTCAATCGCTCCGAATGCTGTAAGGCTGACCCTATCTGACCCACAAAGCCTTGATACGCTGAGCGAGGGCTTGAATAAGGTGGACGCAATCCTGAGCAACCCGCCCTCAGGACTTCTAACGTGATCGATCAGGCCACCCGGCGAGATTGGCTCAGTCTTGCACTCCTTGGGCTCATTTGGGGCGCGTCATTTTTGGGTGTCGCTGTGGCGTTGGACGGGTTTGGCCCGCTGACTGTGGCGGCTGTTCGGATCGCAATTGGGGCCATCGCTTTGATGGTCATGGCATTCGCCACAGGCGTTGGACTGCCCGACTTCACAACCCCCACCGGCAAACGAGTTTGGCTACACTGCTTGGGCTTTGCCATCTTCACCAACGCGCTTCCGTTCTCACTGCTAAGCTGGGCGCAACTGCATGTGGCCTCCGGCTTTGCCGGGATCACCATGGCCGTGGTCCCACTATTTGTGCTTCCGTTGGCCCGGGTCGTCCTCAAAGAACCCATGACAGCCCGGAAAATATCCGGCTTTCTTATGGGCTTTGTCGGTGTCCTTGTGCTCATCGGCCCTCAGGCTTTGGGCGGTCTGGGATCAGCCACAGAAAACGTGGCCAGAGTGGCATGTGTCGGTGCATCCTTGTGCTATGCCACGGGTACAATGATCACCCGAACCGCCCCCCAAACGCCACTTTTGAGCTATTCAGCCGCAGGATTGTTGATCGGCGCACTTATCATTGTACCAATTGCGCTGATGATGGAAGGCATACCACCAGCGCTCCCAGCAATCCCGATATTTGCGCTGATCTATCTTGGCATCTTCCCCACCGCCCTCGCCACATTGCTGTTGGTCAACGTGGTCAATTCAGCAGGCCCCACATTCATGAGCTTGGTGAACTACCAAGTCCCGATCTGGGCCGTGGTATTTGGCATCATATTCCTGGGCGAGGCATTGCCCCCCACCTTTATCACCGCATTGGTGTTGATCCTTGGCGGCCTGTTCATCAGTCAAGCCAAGGCACGGCGGTTCAGACCTTAGCGACCTCAGCGCAGATATCATCGATCACGGTTTTCAGCAGAGCTTTATCCTCGCATTCGCCCATAACCCGCACCAAAGGCTCTGTACCGGATTTGCGGATCAAAAGACGGCCGGTTTTGTCAAACTTGTCCTCTCCGTCAGCGATTGCCTTGACCACATTATCAGCGCCCAGAGGATCTGTTCCGGCCTTGAAGCGTACATTTTTCAAAAGCTGCGGCACCGGTTCAAACACATTGGCCAACTCCGAGGCCCGTTTGCCGCTCTCCACCATGGCCGCTAGGAACTGCAACGCCCCGATCAAACCATCCCCGGTGGTCACATGGTCGCGAAAGACAATATGGCCGGATTGCTCACCGCCCAGATTATAGTCGCCCGCGCGCATCGCCTCGACCACATAGCGATCTCCAACAGCCGTGCGCAGAAGCTTCAGCTTTTTGGCCTCCAAATGGCGCTCAAGACCCAAATTCGACATCACCGTCGCCACAAGCGTGTTGCCGTTCAGCTTACCAGCCTTGGCCCAAGAGGTCGCGATAAGCCCCATGACCTGATCACCGTCAGCAACCCGGCCCTTCTCATCAAGGATCATCACCCGGTCCGCGTCGCCATCAAGAGCAATGCCAATATCCGCGCGGGTCTGCTTGACCATGGCCGCCGCCGCCCCCAAAGAGGTCGACCCAACATCCTTGTTGATGTTAAATCCGTCCGGCGACACCCCCAAAGGAATGATCTCGGCCCCAAGCTCAAATAGCACTTCAGGCGCCGTCTTATAGGCCGCACCATTGGCGCAATCGATCACAATCCGCAGACCATCCAAACGCAGCTTTCGCGGGAAGGTCATTTTCGCAAATTCATTGTAGCGGGCGCGGTCCCCGTCGATACGGCGCGCAGAGCCAATCATAGCAGGCTCCGCAAGCACCGGTTCGGCCTCCAAAAGCCGCTCCAACTCAGCCTCGACGCTATCCGAAAGCTTATAGCCGTCGGGGCCGAAAAACTTGATGCCATTATCCTCATGCGGATTGTGCGAGGCGGAAATCATCACCCCCAAATCAGCACGCATGGAACGGGTCAGCATCGACACCGCAGGGGTGGGCACCGGCCCAAGAAGAAACACGTCCATCCCCACAGATGTGAGGCCCGCTGTGAGTGCATTTTCAAGCATATACCCTGAACGCCGCGTATCTTTTCCGATCACAACCCGGTGCTTGCGGTCTTTACCGCCAAAATGCTGGCCTGCGGCAGCACCAAGCTTCAGCGCCATTTCAGCCGTCATAGGTGCCGTGTTCGCGCGGCCTCGCACACCGTCAGTTCCAAAGAGTTTTCGTGACATTTATCTGTTCTTTTTCAATTGGTTTGCGGCTTCGATAAGCCCAAGAGCGTGACTTCGCAACAAACATTGAGTTTCGATGTGTTTCACAGATGAAGGTGTGACCACATAGTGATGGCCTGACGGGTTTGCGCCACATCGTGAACGCGAATGATCTGCACACCTTGCCTAAGCCCGTCCAATGCCACCGCAATAGACCCCGGCGCGCGGGCTTGTGCATCCTCCGCCCCCGTCAACGTGCCTATAAACCGCTTGCGCGACACCCCCAAAAGCAGCGGGCAACCAAGGCCGTGAAATAGCGACAACCCCCGCAGAAGCTGCAAATTATGCGCCACCGTTTTTCCAAACCCAATCCCCGGATCAAGAATGATCTTGTCGCGATCGATCCCCGCCGCCACAGCCGCATCGCGCCGGGCTTGCAGATAATCGTAAACATCGAGCAACACATCGTCGTATTGTGGGCTCTTTTGCATCGTCTTGGGGTCACCTGACGCATGCATCAGACAAATGGGCACATCCAGACGCGCGGCAACCGCAAACATCTGCGGATCGAAAGATCCCGCCGATACATCGTTGATCATCGCAGCCCCGGCCACAACGGCACGGCTTGCCACATCGGCCTTTCGGGTGTCGATAGAGATCGGCGCCGACAGGTCCGCGTCTTTTATCGCGGCAATGACCGGCTCGGTTCTGCCAATTTCCTTCTCCGCGCTCACAAAATCCGCGCCGGGACGGGTCGACTCGCCACCAATATCAAGGATATCGGCCCCCTCACTCAACATCAGGCCCGCGCGCGTAACCGCATCCGGCAGGCTTTCATGCGCGCCACCATCAGAAAAACTGTCCGGCGTCACATTCAAAATACCCATGATCTGAGGCCGCATCAGATCGAGCCCGCAAAATCCCTTACGCCTGCGCGTCAGTGTATCCAAGGCCTCCTCAGGGATCTCCGCGACGGGCACCAGTTGCGCTGGCGCACCACGCGCAAGCATCTGCGCATGAGAAAACCAAAGAGGGCCGCCCGCAAGCCGAGCAACCTCACTGGGCTTTGAGGGCCCGCTTTGCACGATTGGCCGCCAATAGGTCTGAGCCATTCAAATATCTTTCCGAAAATAGACCACCCGCTCGGTCTCTTCAAAGCCCAAGCGCTTGTGCATACGAATTGAAATGTCGTTGTCGATCAATACATCCGATCCAAACTCCAAAAAACCTTGCGCCCGCGCCACATTCTCCAGATGCGCCATAAGCGCTGCGGCCACCCCCTCTTGCCGCACGTCCGGGCGCACCCAAATTCCTTCGAGAAACGGCACCGGCTGGCTGTTGCAGCCATTGGCAAACTCGCGAATGTTGTATTCGGCAAACCCGACAATGCGCCCCTCATGCTCGGCACAAAATCCGGCCCGAACAGACGAATTCAAAATCCGGTCAATCTCCACAGACATGCCTGTTTGGCTGGCACCGGGAAACAACGCGCCGTACATTTCCATCCAGACAGCGCGATCCCGCTCGGTCATCTGGCGGATGCGTAAGCGCTCAGTCATCAATCCTGATATTTTGCAAGCTCTGCGGGGCGGTCACGTCGGCAAAAAAGACATGCGGCTTGCCGCCATCAACCTCCCGTGGGGCACCGATTTCGATCACCGCCACCGCATCAATCTCACCAGCAAACCAATGGGCCAAGCGGCGCGGTTGGCTGGCGCCAACTTTTGGCCTGTGAACCGCATCCAGCACAATTTTTGAAGGCGCCCAGACCGACATGTTGCCCTGCTTTGCGGCCCAATCCAGCTCGGTTCGGGTTTCAACAACCACGCAACGATCATCATGAGAGGCTAAAATCCACGCGTTTTGCTCAATCGCCAAAAGCCCGATGCGCCGCTGAACCACGTGATCCACCGGTCGCAAGTCCGACGCAACCGGCTCAAGGGCAATAATCGCGGGATGATCAAGCGCGTCGATGGCATCAAGCCAAGCACCCAAATTCGGTGCTGAAATAACACCCGACGGCATGAACACAACAACAGGCCGCACCGCCTCAACGGCAACCGGACGCGCAGCCTCAACCGGCCGCACCACGCCACCTGCCTCATCGACACGCGAACGCATGATCTCCACACCCAATGCCCCCGGTATGCGGTCCAGTTTTTCGATCCGCACAAATACCCGGATGGCACGGCGATCTTCCAAACACCGCTCGGCCACATGCTCGGCCAGGGTTTCCAGAAGGTTCAACCGTTCCGTGGTCAACTCGGCATCGATTGCCTCTGTGATGGTGTCATAGCTGATGATTTGATCGACATCATCCTTGGCAGCCCCATTGTGGCGGGCCACTTCAAGCACAACATTGAACCGAAGACGCTGGGTGACACCACGCTCCGATTGAAACGCGCCGATCTCTACATCGCGCACATAGTCGCGCACAGAAATCCGGTCGAGAGGGTCAGAACCCGATGTCGCTTCCGCCCGTTTCGACGGAAGCCCGAATGCTAATGAAGTCTCGTCCGCCATATGTCCACCCAAGCCCAATATCCCCCCTATAGGAGCTTTGGGCTAAAGGATCAATCAACGGCGCGACAGCTGCGTGCCGCGTTTGTAGAAGATATGCGCGCCATATTTGGCGGTGCGGCTCAAGCTACGTGACCAAAAGGGACGAACAGCTGTGGTGTGATAATGGGTCGCGCCATTTGTCAAAGGACGGGTCTCTGCAACCACGATCTCTTTGGCAATGTCTTTGGCCCGGTTCCACGCCCGCTTTTCATGGATAGTCTCCGGCAGGCCATCGCAGTTATAAGAGAATTGGCAACGATGCTTTTTATTGGCACCCTGATTGACCACCTCGCAAACCGTGTTGGGATAGCGACGGCTATCGACCCGGTTCAAAATCACCTCAGCCACAGCACGCTGCGCCTGAATGCTCTCACTGCGGGCCTCAAAATAGATCGCCTCTGCCAGACAGTACCACTGAGCCTGCCCGCGACGCTTCGGCGCCTCGGCGGCCAAGGGTGCTATATCAATCGGCGCGACACCCTCAAATGCAGAGACATCTTCAATCAACGCCAATGTCGCCAAAGTAAGAGGCTCCGGCGCAGTCTGCGACCGCTCAAGCTGCTCAACTTCAGCCACCAGAACAGGATTGCTAACAACCGGGAAGGCAGACCGCTGCCATGACAGACCGGTGCGCGGAGCCAAAAGCCCCTCCAGCCTTTGGGACGCCCGCGAGCTGTCCTCTTGACTCTCAACGATCAGAATTTGGTTGGTGATTGCCGCGTCCGCCTCGGGCACGGAGCCCGTGTTGACCGACGCAATCGCCGAAATAGAGGCAAAAACACTTAGGGTTGTAACAACAGCCGCCGCCTTAGCCCGCCCGAAGCGGCCAAGGGCCGCATCAGCGCCCTGCACAATATTGGTTATCATAAGCAATTAAATTCCGCTGCCCGATGGACCCCCACTGGCAACAGAATACTCCATTTGTAGCGTACAGCGTGATCTTCTATCGATCATCGCGGGCGAGTCCAGCGCCCGATCCCCATGAGCGAATTCCCGCCGATATGATTTTACATGAAATTTAAGCGTAAACTATGCGATCTTTGTTAAAAAGCAGAGCCTTAAGCCATATTTTTAGACGCCGCCGCTCTAGAACCCTAAGCGCTGTTACCAAACGTTAACGCAGCCGCCCAGTGACAAATTTGACGCTATTCAGACAAACCGTCGAATCGCAAACCCGTGTCCCCCAATGACCGCAAGACACGGCGCGGCCTCTCCATCTGGCCAGCAAAAATCAAAATTATCCGTAAATAGTCAATTCCTTGGGTCTTTCTGCGGCCTCGAACCGTTTAAGCATCCGGTGCCAAAAGGCTGGCCTGAGCCGCCGCGAGCCGTGCAATCGGAACCCGAAACGGCGAACAGGATACATAATCAAAGCCTGCAATCTTGCAAAAACGAACGCTGGCCGGATCGCCCCCATGCTCACCGCAAAGGCCAAGCTCAATATCCGGATTAGCCTCACGACCGCGACTGGCAGCCATCAATAACAATTCCCCGACGCCTTCAAGATCCAAGGCCAGAAAAGGATCTTCGGGATAGACACCGTTATTGACATATTCGCGCATGAACCGACCCGCATCATCGCGCGACAACCCGTAAGTCATCTGGGTCAAATCATTAGTGCCGAAGCTCAAAAAACTGGTGATGGCTGCAAGATCGCCTGCGCGAAGAGCCGCGCGCGGGGTCTCGACCATAACCCCCAAATGAAACTTCGGTAGAGCGCCGGTCTCGTCAAAAATCTGGGCTGCAACCGCCTCAATCCGGGATTTGACCAACTCAACCTCACGCTGCGCAGAAACAAGCGGGATCATAATCTCAGGTATCACTGTGTGGCCGGAGCTTTCGGACACAATCGCCGCCGCCTCGAATATCGCGCGGGACTGAACCTCGTAAATCTCCGGCATGGTAACCGCCAGCCTGACCCCGCGCATGCCAAGCATCGGGTTATATTCCCCCATCGCCTCAATCCGCGCTTTGACTGTGGCCACTGACATATCCATCGATTTGGCCAAAGCCGCTATTTCGTCCACACCTTTGGGCAAAAACTCGTGAAGCGGTGGATCAAGCAACCGGATCGTCACCGGCGCCCCCTCCATCACCTCAAACAATTCAACAAAATTGCTCCGCTGCATGGGCAATAGCCGCGCCAAAGCAGCACTGCGCCGCGTGGCATCCTCCGCGAGTATCATCTCGCGCATCACATTGATCCGGTCGCCCTCGTAAAACATGTGCTCGGTCCGGCACAGCCCGATCCCGTCCACCTTAAACCGCTTGGCCGTCAGGGCCTCCTGCAGGGTATCAGCATTGGCGCGCACACCAATGGCGCGGGTCTCATCCGCCCACCCCATCAACGTTGTGAACGCCTCCGATAGCGGTCGGTGGCTCAGCTTCAGCGCCCCGCGCATCACTTGCCCGTCACCGCCATTGAGCGTGATCAGATCGCCCTCACCCAATGTGCTGCCATCGGGCAAAGTGACCCTCCGCATATCCGCATCTATCTTCAACTCGGACGCACCAACCACGCAAGGCACACCAATTCCTTGCGCAATAACAGCGGCATGGCTGGATGTGCCCCCCGTAGAGGTCAACACGCCCGCCGCAGAATGCATACCGCGAATATCTTCCGGCGAGGTCTCATTGCGCACCAAAATGGCCGGTTGCCCCTGCGCCTTCGCGGTTTGCGCAGCCTCCGCCGTAAACACGATCCCGCCCTGAGCCGCCCCGGGACTTCCCCCGATGCCGCTTGCAATCACATCCACATCCCCACCGGGCTCGATTTGCGGATGAAGCTGCTCGGTCAGCCCGCGCGGATTGACCCGCAACAACGCATCCTCGCGCGACAACAGCCCGTGGCCAACCAGATCAACCACCACTTGCACTTCCGCACGCGCCTTCCGTTTGGCCGGGAACAGCCCGATCAGCGTCAACCCGTCGCCCTCCCCGATGACCTCGATGGCCGGTGCATCGTGCAAAATGCTGCTGCCGTGATCCAGACAGGCGCGAATATTGGGTGGAAAAGTCGTGCGCAACGAGACCCCCGATATCTCATCAACACTTTGAATATTCTGAACCGCTCCGTCGATCATCTCGTGGACGATCAGCCCAAGCCCCGCATTCTCCGGCGCGCCACTGGCCCGGCGCAAAATCAGCGCGGTAGGTCCAGTCCAGGCCTCGGCCATGGACACAATCACCTCAAGAACGCTCTCCAGCCCCTGAACATCCGTAACCACGGCAGGCCCACCCCAAGCCGGGTCTTCGGGGCTGCCGCGCACGACCAAACGGGCCGCGCCCTTCAACGGGCCTAGGGCTTGGAGCACCCGCTCCCGAACCGCCTCAATCCCACTTTTCGAAATCTTATCAATGAGTTGAAAGGACAGCACAAAACCATGGGGCACAGTTACACCCAATGACGACATGCCCGACAGACGTGCCGCGCGCGCGCCAAAATCAGACGCCACAAGAGGCGTTTTTGACCTCAAAGGTGCTATGTCAGCCGTCTGGCCCATGTTATCTCGCTGTCCCATGCGTTGCAGCGCAACATAACTGAGATCGACAACGGAGCAAGCATCAACAAAGCTTAGCGCTAAATTTAACCGTCCAAAGCGGAAAACGCCGCGACGCTGTTCATCACCGTTCGAATTCTGTTGAGCAAACACAAGCGATTACGGCGCACCACGTCATTCTTGGTATTCACCTGAACAGCTTCAAAAAACGCGTCAATGGGCGCCCGAAGGGATGCCATCACGCCCATGGCCTTGGCGAAATCCTCATCAGACACCGCCTTGGAAATATCCGGCTGCGCCTTATCCAGTGCGGCAAAAAGCGCCTTCTCAGAAGCCTCTTCCGCAAACTTTGGATCAGGATCCAGCGAATATTCAATCCCGTCCTTTTTCTCTTCCGCCGCCAAAATATTGTTGGCCCGTTTGAACCCTTGCAGCAGGTTCTCCCCATCCTCGGTATCAAGGAAATCTTGCAGCGCCCGCGTGCGTTTCACCAGCAATGTCAAATCATCAGAGCCGGGCATAGCGATGGAGGCATCAATCACGTCGTGACGGACGCCTTGGTCGCGAAGATAGACTTTGAGACGGTCGTGGATGAACGCGAGGAGATCGCCATCCGCGGCAGACATCCTGATATCATTCTCCAGCACAATCCGAATGACACCCAACGCCGCACGGCGTAGCGCAAACGGATCTTTGCTCCCGGTGGGCTTCTCATCAATCGCCCAAAAACCGGTCAAAGTGTCGATCTTATCGGCCAAAGCCACCGCCACTGACAACGGCTCGCTGGGCACATCATCGGACGGACCCAACGGCGCGTAATGCAGCTCTGCCACATCGGCCACCGCGTCAGGCAAACCAGATGCTTTAGCGTAATACTTTCCCATCACCCCTTGCAGCTCTGGGAACTCGTAGACCATCTCAGAACTTAGATCAGCCTTGGCGATCCGCGCTGCTTTTTCCGCCAAATCGGGATCGGCCCCAACTTTCGGCGCAATCTCACGGGCCAAAGCCGCAATTCGGTCAATTCGTTCCTTTTGGGTGCCCAGTTTGTTGTGAAACGTCACATTCCCCAGCTTGTCAACCCATGCTTCCATGCCGTCTTTGGCGACCCGCAGGTCGTTTTCCCAAAAGAACTTTGCATCCGACAGGCGCGCGGCCAGAACCTTGGAGTTTCCAGCCAAAATGGTTGCCCCATTATCGGCCGTTTCCCGGTTGGCTACGGTCACATATTTCTCAATACGGGCCGTCTTTGGATTGCGCACTGAGAAGAATTTCTGGTGCTCCCGCATGGACGTTTGCAGCACTTCTGGCGGCAACTCAAGGAAGTCCGCGCCGATCTCGCCCATCAGCACAACCGGCCATTCCACGAGCCCTGAAACCTCCGCCAAGAGCGCTTTATCTTCAACCAATTCAAGTCCTTGTGCGAACGCGATCTGCTCTGCATCATTCCAGATCTGTTCTGCCCGCTCATCGCTGCGAAGAACCACATGAGCGCGTTTCAGCTTGGCCTCATAGTCCTCAAAATCCGTGACAGCAAATTGCGCAGGCGCCATGAACCGGTGGCCGAAAGTCGTATCGCCCGCGGTAATTCCATCAACTTCAAAGGGCACAATCACCGCCCCGGCCTCATCGCTCAAAATGGTCAGGATCGCGTGCAAAGGCCGCACCCATTTCAAACTTCCAGTCCCCCAGCGCATCGACTTTGGCCAAGGAAAATTGCGTATAGTTGAATCTAGAACTTCCGCTATGATGCCAGCTGCCGGACGCCCTTCCTGAACGATCTTTGCGAAATAAACTTGACCCTTTTTGTCGTCGCGAACCTCAAGATCGTCGCGCGTTAAACCAACGCCACGCAAAAATCCTTCCAAAGCCTTCTCAGGCGCGTCAACCCGCGGTCCTTTACGCTCCTCAACAGTGCGAGGCGCTTCTGCCAGCAATCCATCAATCGCCAATGTAAGCCTGCGCGGCGTGGCAAAAGCCGCCGCTCCGCCATAGGTCAGACCCGCCTCAACAAGTCCATCCGTCACCATCTTGCGAAGGTCGTCTGCAGCCTTTCGCTGCATACGCGCGGGGATTTCCTCGGAAAATAATTCAATAAGAAGATCAGGCATTTAACTCAACTTTCAGGTGCGGGTGGACAGCCTTCAGGCAGTGTATCTCCAGCAAAAGAGGCCTCACCACACGCGTTTATTTGGCGCCACATAAACGCGCGCCCATCCTCATAATGTGCCACGTAGCGCGAGAACCCGTAAACCTCATTTTCCGCAACAAGTATCGCGGTGGCCTTCTCATTGAGAATGTCGAGTGTAATTTGTTTAGCGTCAAAGCAATCAAACCAACTTGGGGCCACCAAAGGCTCTGCCACATCGCGAAACTCGACCGACGGCGCATAATCCCAATCGACCTCGAAACAGGCACGCAGTTTCAAAGGCGACGTATCCGCATTGATCCCGCGATAGTTCGACACCGGCCAAGGATCACCATAGGCCGTGATTTCCGCCACGTCGGTCTCTTCTTCGTAATAGGCGCGGGTCTGGTAGTACCAAAGAGCGATCCCGAATATCACACAAAAGGTCAGTAGACCCTTCATCAACAACTTACCGCTCGTTCCTTTTCTGCGTCGTTTCATGCGGCTTGCCCTCCGGCTTCGGTTTGCACAAAGGCATCGGCACATAGTTTTGCAAGTGCGCGAACGCGCCCGATATAGGCCTGCCGTTCAGTCACGGAAATCACGCCGCGCGCATCCAGCAGGTTAAACACGTGGCTCGCTTTGATACACTGATCATAAGCCGGGTGGGCCATAATGATCCGCTTGCCCGTCTTTGGGTCTTCGCTGGGCGCATCAAGGATGCGCTGGCATTCGGCCTCCGCGTCTTTGAAATGTTGGAGCAATGTGTCCGTGTCGGCCACATCGAAATTCCAGCGCGAATATTCCTGTTCGGTCTGTTTGAAGACATCGCCATAGCTGAGCGGAATGGGCGATTGCGGGTCATTGAAGGGCATGTCCATGACGTGATCCACGCCAAGAATATAAATCGCCAGACGCTCAAGACCGTAGGTCAACTCACCGGAAACCGGCTTGCAGTCATGGCCGCCAACCTGCTGGAAATAGGTAAACTGAGAGACTTCCATGCCATCGCACCAGACCTCCCAACCAAGGCCCCATGCCCCAAGCGTCGGGCTTTCCCAATCATCCTCCACAAAGCGGATATCATGGATTTCTGCATCAATTCCAATAGCTTGCAACGAACCCAAGTAAAGATCCTGCAAATCCGGCGGCGACGGCTTGATGAGCACCTGATACTGATAATAGTGCTGAAGACGGTTCGGGTTTTCGCCGTAGCGACCATCTGTGGGCCGCCGCGAGGGCTGCACATAGGCCGCGGCCCAGTGATTGGAACCAAGTGCACGCAGCGTGGTTGCGGGGTGAAATGTGCCCGCGCCAACCTCCATGTCATAGGGCTGCAAAATAGCGCACCCCCTTGAAGACCAATAGTTTTGCAGCCTCAGGATGATCTCCTGAAATGACTTTGGTTTTGAGGTCTCTGAGCCGGTCATGGGCGCGCAATCTTTGTGCTGGGTACGTTTGCGCTCTCATTAGGCAATGGGCGGCTTGGGGTCAACTTGGGATCGCGGTACGAGCTGCCTCAAAAGGTTAACGTCATTTCTACTTTTCTAGAACAGTAGTGCTCAAAGCCGTGCTGGGAAACGGCCAGCCCTGCTGGCAAGCCCACCCCCAGCGTCACCCCAGAATTTCGGAGATGCGCACGACCCGCTCCTCATCCACCGACTTGACCGCTGCCTCAGCCAGAGCAAGTGCGCGCAAACCATCATCGCCCGTTGTCGGCGGGACCGATCCGCTCTCAACCGCATGCACAAAGGCCGCAATTTCGGCCGCATAGGCATCCCGGTAACGGGTCATGAAGAAGTCCTGCAAAGGCGCGCGCCGAAAGCCATGCGCATCGGCTATCTCCACACGATTTGTATGGTGATTGTGAGCCGAGGCCGACCCGCCCGAGCCATGCACTTCGATCCGTTGATCATAGCCGTAAGTGGCGCGCCTTGTGTTGGTGATGGTGGCCTGACGACCCGAAGCGGTCCGCAAAATCACATTCGCACTGTCATAATCCCCAAGCCTACCGATCTCAGGATCAGTCAGCACAGACGCGGCCGCCATCACGGTTTCAACCTCTTCGCCAAGCATCCAGCGGGCCACATCAAAGTCATGGATTGTCATGTCGCGAAAAATACCGCCCGAGCGCTTGATGTAATCGCCCGGTGGTGCGCCAGGATCGCGCGACGTCAGCGTGACCATCTCCACATCACCAATGGCCCCTTCATCAATGGCCGCCCGGAGCGCTTGAAAATCAGGATCAAACCGGCGCTGAAAACCGACCATCAAAGTGCCCTTGGTCTGAGCCACCACACCCAAACACGCTTTGACACGGGCCAGATCAAGGTCCACTGGCTTTTCGCAAAACACCGCTTTTCCGGCACGGCAAAACTGCTCAATCAGGTCAGCATGGGTGTCTGTGGGGGTGCAGATGATCACCGCATCAATATCGCCCGACGCGGCAATCTCATCAATCGTGCGGATATCGCACCCATGTTCGGCCTGCATCGCTTTGGCAGCGGCCTCGACGGGCTCGGCCACGGCAATCAGTTCAGCACCTTTCACATCGGCAATCGCCGACCCGTGCACCTGCCCGATCCGGCCTGCACCAAGAACGCCCATTCGTACCGTCATCCGCTTTTCCTAGTTATCGTTGGTGTCTGGATAGGCCCCGACCACCTGTTGATCGAAATCGATAATCGAACCGGTCACGACACCCGATTGGGGACCAAGCAAAAAGGCGGTCAGAGCCGCTACCTCCTCCGGCTTCACCAGCTTTCCGAAGGGCATGTTGTCCTCCGCATCCTTGATCCAGCCTGCGGGACGATCATGGGACGCTCTTTGCCGGTCATCTTCGCCGGGTGTGTCCATCCAACCGACATTGATGCCGTTTACCCGAATGTGATGCTTGGCCAAAGTGTTGGCGGAGTTCTTGGTCGTGTAAAGCAGTGCGGCCTTGGACGCCCCATAGGGTGCCAAGAAAGGCAACCCGCCATGAACCACAATGGACAAGATATTAACCGCAGCGGCTTCATATTTCTTCTCAATGGCCAGCTGCGCAAAACGTTGCAGGGCAAAGAACGGCCCCTTGCTGTTGGTGTCATGTATCCGGTCCCAGTGATCCGGAGAGGTATCAAGGATCGAGCCGCGCTCAGTATTGCCCGCCGCATTCACAAGTGCGGTAACCGACCCCATACGCGCAGCCGCATCGTTGACCATCGCAATGGCGGCCTCCGTATCGCTCATGTCAGTCTGGATAAAACTAGCCTCAACACCATCTTTGCTGAGCGCCTCGGCGGTCGCTTCACCCGCTGGATTAATGTCGGTCAGAACCAGTTTTGAACAGCCTTGCCCGATCAGCTCTTTGGCGATTGCAAGGCCAAGACCCTGCGCTGCACCTGTGATGAGCGCAGTCGTCTCAGTGTGAAATTGCATCAGGCAGCACCCTCGAATTCAGCACCGGTTTTCGCACCTGTAATATAGGCGACGATATCTTGGCCGTCAGTTTCCTCTTTCTTGAGGTCCGCCACCATGCGCCCGCGCCGGAACACAACAATACGATCCACCAAATCCATCACCTGCCTCATGTTATGAGACACCAGAATGAGCGGTTCGCCATCCTCTTTCAAGGTGCGGATGATGTTTTCCACCTGCGCTGTTTCCTGAACGCCCAAGGCCGCCGTCGGCTCATCCATGATCGTCAGTTTCGAGTGAAACGTTGCCGTGCGGGCAATAGCCACGCATTGGCGCTGTCCCCCGGACATGTTCTGGATCGTGTTGCGGATGTTGGGGATTTTCACACCGGTTTTGTTCAAACCGTCGATAGTATCCTGACGCATGGCCTTATAATCAAGTAGCCGGAACGGTCCCAACCAGTTCAGCTTGGTTTTTTCGCGCCCCAGAAAAAGATTATCCGGAACATCCAGATGATCAGCAAGGGCAAGGGTCTGAAACACCGTCTCAATCCCCGCCTCACGCGCATCCAAGGGCCCTGCAAAATGCACGGGCTTGCCATCAAAGATGACCTCGCCGCGTGTGCGTTGCTCCACGCCAGTGATTTGCCGGACAAAGGTGGATTTACCAGCCCCGTTGTCGCCCATAATGGCCACATGCTCACCTTTGCGCAGCGTGAAATTCGCGCCCTCAAGCGCATGCACACCGCCGTAATGCTTGGTCAGGTCGCGGGTCTCAAGAACGATATCGTCACTCATGGCTTTGCCCTCCTCAAGCTTTGTTGCGTTGTCGGTACTGGTCCAGAATGACCGCCGCGATAATAATCCCGCCCATGGCCATCAACTGATAGGAACCATCAAGCTTGATATAGGTAAAGCCTGACCGGATGACGCCCAGAACCATGGCCCCCAAAACCGTACCGATGATGGAGCCGCGACCACCTTGCAGGGAAATCCCGCCAATCACCGCCATGGCGATGGCAAATAGCTCGTAGAACTCGCCCATGCCCGCCTGCGCGGTGACAGCCTTTGAGCTCAACACGATCCCCGCAAACGCCGCCAGCATCGCGGCAATGGTGTAGACCATCACCTTGTGGCGGCGCACATTGATCCCGGACATGCGGGCCGCTTCCTCGTTCGAGCCGATGGCATAAGTGTGCTTGCCGTAAACCGTGTAGCTCATGATCAGCTGAAAGATGATCGCGAGAATGATGAACCACACGACCGGCATCATGCCCGACCCGATCCAAGCGTAGCTCTCTGTGGGGAAGGAAATCGGGTTCCCGCCCGACCACCAAAGTGCGATGCCACGGCAGATCAGGAACATGCCCAGCGTGGCGATGAAAGGTGGAATGCGGAAATAGGCGATGAACGTGCCGTTGATGGCACCGATACAGGCCCCGAAGGCCAAACCGATCACCACCGGCACGATCACCGGCAAATCCATAGCCCATGTCCCGAAAAGCGCTTTGGGGTTGGGAAAGCCGTTGACCAGTTCGGTCTGCCCGAAGCTCATGGCGATCATCGCCGTGGCCGCGACCAGCGGGCCGGAGCTTAGATCAATTCCGGCGGTGATAATCACCTGCGTCACACCAAGGGCGATGATGCCGATAATAGCCACTTGCAAAATGATGATCTGCAAGCGGGCTTCGTTGAAAATACTGTCAAAGCGGTCTTTTGTATCAAACAAAAAACTTTGCCCGTTCATGTAAGGCGCGACTTGGCCGATGATCTCGAAAATAGCAATGATGATGACCAGAGCTAGAAGAATGTTCAGCTCGTTGGGCCATGATCTTTTGGATTTATCGAACGTCAGGCCGCCGGTTCCGTGGCTTGTGTCTGCCATGCTCGCCTCTCCTGTTGGGCGGAATTATGAGGGGCGGCACACATACGCGCCGCCCCAAATCAAAGGGGTTAAAAACCCTTAGTTCTTGTCGAGGAAGTCACCCATATTCGCCGGTGTCACCAGAACGAATGGGATGTAGACTTTCTGGTCAACATCTTCGCCAGCGATCAGCTTGAGAGCCGCATCGATGGACCCTGTGCCTTGACCAACAGAGTCTTGGAACACAGTGACGTCATAGTCGCCAGCCGCCATCGCCAAGAGAGCGTCCTGAGACGCATCAACACCGCCAACCTGCACGTCAGCCATATCCATGCCGTTTGCCTTCATGGCTTGGATCGCGCCAATGGCCATCTCGTCATTATTGGCCAGAACAAAATCAAATGGCTCACCGGAGGACATCCAGTTGGTCATAAGATCCTGCGCCTCATCACGCGACCAATTCGCGGTCTGCTCGTCGATGATCTCCATGAAGTTACACATGTCCATACCGATCACGTCATAGACGTCCTTGGAGCGCTGAACAGCCGCTTGGTTGGAAAGCTGACCGTTCATCAAATAGCCACGCGCACCGTTGCCAAGCCCCGCCGCGCGAAGGTTCTTGCAAACCTCGAATGCGGACAAAGTACCGGACTCAATCTCGTTGGACGCCACGAAGGCTTGGGTCGGTGGCAGCTCGTTTACGTTGTCAGGCTCGCGGTTGACATAAACCAGCGGCACATCACCAGCCGCCGCAGAAACAGCCGCACCAGCGGATGTGTCAACGATGTTCACGATGATCGCGTCCACGCCTTGAGCGACGAAGTTCTTCACTTGGTCGATCTGCTTGGCAAGATCATCCGTCGCATCTTCCTGCTGGTAGGACAGGCCATCGATAGTGCCCGCATACTCTTCCATGCCGTTGCGCAGAACAGTCAGCCAGTTGTCGTCAAACCGCGAAAACGTCGCGCCGATTTCCTGAGCCATCGCGGATGTCGCCATCATCGGGGACGTTGCCATGAGCATTGTCAGGCCAGTGGCCAATAAAGTCTTCTTCATTTAGGTCTCTCCCTTTAAGGGTGCCCGGCTCACCCAGAATTCGTATGCCGGATGCCCCTTTTTGGGGCTGTTGATTCATCGAAAGCTTATATCATGCGGCTTTTTCCGCCAAACATTGCCCGATGAAGTTAAATGACCGCGAAAGCGCTGCTTCCGGGTCGCTCAAACCGTGGACCGAAGGCGCAAATGCCTCCATGGAAATCGGTCCGTTAAATCCAACTTCTTGCAGTGCGCGCAGTTGCTCCACATTGCCCAACAGGTCCGCCTGATCCACCAGACCTCGATGGGCATCTGTCATATGTTTGGGCGCAACTTGATCCGTCACACCTGACACATGCACCACAGCCGTCTGATCTGCGAAAACAGGCCCACCGCCAGCCAAATGATGATGGAACGTGTCATGTATCAGCTTAAACCGCCCGTCAGGGGCCACCGCCACCAGATCCTCGATCACCGCATCCTTGTGGCGCAAGGCACAGGTCTCAAAGCCCAAAGGCTCTATCAGACCGACCAAATCAAACTCTTGCAAAAGCGGTGCCAGCGCCCGCAACGCAAGCCGCAGATCATCGCGGCGGTCACTGGCACCAAGCCGCGCCCCGTCATTGCGCGGGATCAAACTGATCGCCTCCGCGCCGCAAGCCCGCGCCATCTCCATTAGTGACCGCGCGTCCGAGAGCTTGTGATCGGACATATCATTGAAGGCTTTCACTTCCGCCACCGCAAGAATGCGCAATCCAGCCGCCTGAGCCTTTCGCCCGGCCTCAGCCGGTGCCGCACCATCAAACAGCGGCCCGCCCAAATCGTTGCGAACCTCTACGCCCACACAGCCCAGCCGCTTGGCCAGCACAATCAGAGCCTCAAAGCTCATGCTGGGAACCGTCATGTGATTTAGCGCAAACGCCACGTATCCACCCTATAGCTTCGCCCGGTCTTCGCCTGAGTCGTTTAGCTACAGTAGCCCTGCGCCATTTTCTTTGCAACCGGTTGCAAACATTTATTGAGCCGCAAAGCCCGCCGTAGTTTCAGGGTTACCAGTGCGTCCCCCGTCGCGCGAATATACCGGGCAATCACCCCCAACCTCAAAACTACTAATTATTTAGTTTGACAACTTTAGTAGATTCCGCCCACAGTTAGTGCAGCCGTCAACGAACGGCAAAAACAAATGGGAGGATTAAGATGCGCAAGTATCTTCTATGCGCCGTGGCGGTATCTGCCATGATCGCAGGATCAAACACAGCATTTGCCGATGCAGAAGCGGCCAAGAAATGGATTGATCAAGAATTTCAACCATCGACGCTAAGCAAAGACGCGCAAATGGCCGAGATGGACTGGTTCATCACCGCCGCCGAGCCTTATGCCGGCATGGAAATCAACGTCCTCTCCGAGGGCATCCCCACACATGGCTACGAATCCGAAGTTCTCACCAAAGCGTTTGAGGAAATCACCGGCATCAAGGTCAACCACCAGATCTTGGGCGAAGGTGAGGTTGTGCAAGCGGTTCAAACGCAGATGCAAACCCAACGGAACCTTTACGATGGCTATGTCAATGACAGCGACCTGATCGGAACGCATTCGCGCCTCCAACTGGCCTATAACCTGACCGAACAGATGGCCGGCGACTGGGCGGCAACAACGTCCCCCACTCTTGATCTCGATGACTTTATGGGCATCCAGTTCACCACTGGACCCGACGGCAATCTCTACCAGCTGCCCGATCAGCAGTTTGCGAACCTCTATTGGTTCCGCAAAGACTGGTTTGACCGGGCGGACCTGCAAGAGGCATTCAAAGCCAAATACGGCTATGATCTCGGCGTTCCCGTGAACTGGTCCGCATATGAGGATATCGCGGAGTTTTTCTCCAATGATGTCAAAGAAATCGACGGCACAACCATCTATGGCCACATGGATTACGGCAAACGTGCCCCCGATCTTGGATGGCGGATGACTGATGCATGGCTCTCCATGGCAGGGGCCGGATCACCCGGCGAGCCAAACGGCGTGCCCATCGATGAATGGGGCATCCGCATGGAGGCAGGCTCGTGCAATCCATCGGGCGCATCTGTGTCTCGTGGCGGTGCGGCCAACGGCCCGGCCGCAGTCTATGCGATCCGCAAATGGGATGAATGGCTGCGCAACTACGCCCCTCCGGGTGCCGCATCTTACGATTTCTACCAGTCCCTTCCCGCGTTAAGCCAAGGCAATGTGGCCCAGCAGATCTTCTGGTATACCGCCTTTACCGCTGACATGGTGGCCCCGCAATCTGCGGGCAATAACACCGTTGATGCGGACGGCAATCCATTGTGGCGGATGGCACCATCACCCCATGGACCTTACTGGGAAGACGGCCAAAAGGTTGGCTATCAGGATGTGGGATCGTGGACGTTCCTGAAATCCACCCCCTCCGACCGGGCTCAGGCCGCATGGCTTTACGCGCAGTTCGTGACCTCCAAAACCGTCGACGTGAAGAAGTCCCATGTGGGCCTGACCTTTGCCCGCGACAGCTCGGTGCGTCATGAAAGCTTCACCGAACGCGCGCCAAAGCTGGGCGGTCTGGTCGAGTTTTACCGCTCCCCGGACCGGGTGCGGTGGTCTCCGACCGGCATCAATGTGCCCGACTATCCGAAACTGGCGCAAATTTGGTGGCAGCAAATCGGTGACGTCAACTCTGGTGCTTTCACCCCGCAAGAGGCGATGAACCGTCTGGCCGAAGAGATGGACATCACCATGGGACGTATGCAGCAGGCTGATGAGGCCGCGGGCGTCTATGGCGGCTGTGGTCCACGCCTCAATGAGCCCAAGGACGAGGCCGAATGGCTCGGCAAAGGCGGCGCGAAAGCGAAGCTGGAGAACGAAAAGCCGCAAGGTGAGACGATCAACTACGACGACCTCGTCGCACGCTGGTCGGCCAACTGAGCCAACTAAAGTCGGGCATGCTGCTTGTCAGCCCGACCCTGACCGGGGCGCACACCGTCCCGGTCAGAATGCCACAAACCAGACGCGCCTGACCACTGCTCCTCGGGGAACCCTTTAATATGACGCTAGAGCTCCGCAATGTGACCAAGCAGGTCGGCCCGATTACCCATATCAAACCCACCACATTGTCGCTGGAAGCCGGACATTTCAACGTATTGCTGGGCCAAACCGGCGCCGGAAAAACATCGCTGATCAAGCTGATGGCGGGCCTCGATCCTATGGCCTCGGGGCAAATCTGGATGAACGGCAAGGACGTCACCAAGCTCTCCACCCAAAGACGCAACATATCGTTGGTCCACCAGTTTTTTGTGAACTACCCGCATATGACCGTGTTCGACAACATCGCCTCGCCGCTCAAGGTTGCGGGCATGGCCAAATCCGAAATCGCAGGCCGTGTGGAAGAGGCCGCAGACATCCTCCAACTTCGCCCGATGCTCAAGCGACGCCCCCATGAGCTGTCGGGCGGGCAACAACAAAGAACTGCCCTTGCCCGCGCGATTGCCAAGGAAAGCAACGCGGTGTTCCTTGATGAGCCCTTGGCCAATCTGGACTACAAACTGCGCGAGGAATTGCGCGAGCAACTGCCCGAACTTTTTGCCGGGCGCGGGGCGATTGTCATCTACGCCACCTCCGAGCCGGAAGAGGCGCTGCTTTTAGGCGGCATGACCGCGCTGATGTCCGATGGCCATGTGGCACAATTCGGCCCCACCGCCGAGATCTACCGCAAACCCGCCAACCTGATGGCCGCGTCAGTGTTTTCCGACCCGCCCATTAATGCAGCCCAGATCATCAAAACCGGCACAACCGCCACCATGAACGCCGAGACCCGCTGGACCTTGGAAGGCCACGCCGCGTTCTTGCCTGATGGGGCCTATACGGTTGCGGTCAGACCCGACAATGTGGTCCCGCAACCGGATGAACATCACCTGATCGCCGTCAAGGGCCGGGTGCAGGTGACGGAACTGTCGGGCTCAGAATCGTCTGCCCATTTCGAAATGGATGGCCGCGCTTGGGTCTCTTTGGCCCACGGCGTGCACCCCTACCAGATCGGCGAGGACCACCTGTTTTATATCGACCCGTCAAAATGCTTCTACTTTGATCAAGACGGGGAATTGGTGGCGTAACATGGCAAAAATCACCCTCTCCAACCTTAAACACAGCTACATGGCAAACCCCAAAACCGCCGAGGATTACGCGCTCAAAGAGATCGACCTGGATTGGGAGGATGGCGGAGCCTACGCGCTTTTGGGGCCATCGGGTTGCGGAAAATCCACCCTGCTCAATATCATATCGGGCCTTTTATCCCCCTCGGAGGGCCGGGTGCTGTTTGACAACCGGGACGTGACAAACCTACCGCCGGACCAACGCAATATCGCGCAAGTATTCCAGTTCCCCGTTATCTACGACACCATGACCGTCTACGACAATCTGGCATTCCCCTTGCGCAATCGGGGTGTGACCGAGGACAGGGTCGCAAGCCGCGTCGCTGAAATTGCCGAGATGCTCGAAGTCACCGATATGCTGACCACACGGGCCGCAGGCCTTAGCCCTGACAATAAACAGAAAATATCGATGGGCCGCGGGCTGGTGCGCGATGATGTGAATGTGGTGATGTTTGATGAGCCGCTCACGGTGATCGACCCGCATTTGAAATGGAAGTTGCGCTCGAAGCTGAAGGAGCTTCACCAAAGGGTGCAGGCAACCATGATCTACGTGACCCATGACCAGACGGAGGCGTTGACCTTCGCCGATCAGGTTGTGGTGATGCAAGACGGGGAAATCGTCCAGATCGGCACGCCGGTGGAGTTGTTCGAGCGGCCTCAGCACACGTTTGTGGGCCATTTCATTGGCTCGCCGGGCATGAACATACTGCCCACCGAGATGCGCGATGGCCGCGCCTATTTGGGCAGTCATGAAATTCCGCTGGAGGGCCCCACAGCCGTCACCGGGGCCGCTCAGATCGGGATCAGGCCCGAGTTTGTCCAGATCGCCGAACAGGGCATCCCGGCGACCGTCAAACGCGTCACCGATGTGGGCCGCCATAGCGTGATCGAAAGTCTTGTGGGCGAGGCCAGCATCAAAGCGATCACCCAAGGGACGGTGCCAGAGGCCGGCAGCCCCATCCACCTGTCGTTTCAAAAATCCCAGACACGACTTTACAAAGATGGCTGGATCGCGTCGGAGGCAAGCGCGTGAACCGCCCCCTTGACACCCATCCGAACGCGGCGTCGCACACACCGGTTTTAGCACCCACATTCCGGGCCTTTCCCCAACACTACTCCACTAGCGGAGTAGAGGCGTGGTTAACGCCAAAAAACAAATCAAAACCAATAACATACAACACACAAATCCCCGAAAACCGCCACAATCACTCCACCGGAGACCACCTATGAAAACTCAAAACCAAAAGGCGTGGTTCTTCGTTCTACCGGTCCTCGTTCTTGTCGCGTTCAACGCGCTCATCCCGATGATGACGGTGGTGAATTACTCAGTGCAAGAAACCTTCGGAGACAATCTGTTTTTCTGGGAAGGGCTGGGCTGGTTTGAGCAAATCTTGCGCTCTGACCGGTTCCACGCGGCACTGGGCCGCCAGTTCATGTTCACCGGCCTGATCCTCCTGATTGAGATCCCACTGGGCGTGATCATCGCCCTGTCAATGCCGCGCTCAGGCTTCTGGGTGTCCATTTGCCTGGTGACCATGGCCCTGCCGATGTTGATCCCGTGGAACGTGGTCGGTGCCATGTGGAACATCTTCACCCTGCCCGATATCGGCCTTTTGGGCTACCTGATGAACACAACGCTTGGCATAAATTACGACATGACCCAAAGCCCGTTTGCCGCATGGGCCACAATCATCACAATGGATGTGTGGCACTGGACCTCACTAGTGGTTTTGCTGTCTTATGCAGGCCTCGTGTCGATCCCGGACGCCTATTACCAAGCCGCCAAAATCGACGGTGCCTCCCCTTGGAAAGTGTTTCGCTACGTCCAACTGCCCAAGATGAAACAGGTACTGACCATCGCGATCCTGCTCAGGTTCATGGACAGTTTCAACATCTACACAGAGCCCTTTGTGCTCACCGGCGGCGGCCCCGGCAATTCCACCACGCTTCTGTCCATCGATCTGGTGAAAATCGCGCTGGGCCAGTTTGACCTCGGCCCGGCAGCGGCCATGTCGCTGATCTACTTCGCCATCACGCTGCTGGTCAGTTGGCTCTTTTACACCCTCATGACCAAGGATGATCAGAAATGAAGAAACGCGCCCTGATCCCAATCCTCTATATCGCCTTTCTGATGCTGCCGATCTACTGGCTCGTGGCGATGTCGTTCAAAACCACCAACGAGATACTCTCAGGCTTCTCGCTCTTCCCGCAAACCTTCACCTTGGAGAATTACCGCGTCATCTTTACCGATCCCACATGGTATTGGGGCTATATCAACTCAATCCTATACGTGTCGATCAATACGGTCATCTCGGTATGCGTGGCCCTGCCCGCCGCCTATGCTTTCTCCCGCTACCGGTTTTTGGGCGACAAACAACTGTTCTTTTGGCTTTTAACCAACCGCATGGCCCCCGCCGCCGTCTTCGCCCTGCCCTTCTTCCAACTTTACTCCGCCGTGGGCCTCTTTGACACCCACCTGGCCGTGGCTCTTGCCCATTGCCTGTTCAACATCCCGCTGGCCGTGTGGATCCTTGAAGGCTTCATGGGCGGCGTGCCAAAAGAACTTGATGAGACCGCCTATGTGGACGGCTACTCCTTCCCGCGCTTTTTCGTGACCATCTTCCTGCCGACGATCAAAGCAGGGGTCGGGGTCGCGGCCTTCTTCTGCTTCATGTTCTCTTGGGTGGAACTGCTGCTGGCCAAAACCCTAACGGCCGTCCAAGCCAAACCGATTGCAGCCACCATGACCAAAACCGCATCATCCGCCGGGTATGAACTTGGCCTTCTGGCCGCCGCCGGCACCCTCACCATCATCCCCGGCGCTATCGTGATCTATTTCGTGCGCAACTATATCGCCAAGGGCTTTGCCCTGGGGAGAGTGTGATGAGCCTCCTCAACCTCGTCGGCGTCCACGCAGCCAATGCACAAGCCAAAGCCGGCTGGGGCAATGTCGGCGAACAGACCGAGGAGAAAGGCTTCTCTTGGACGGAACCGCTGTTCGGCGGCACTTGGATGGCATGGACCGCCGCCACAATGGCGATCTTCATCGGCATATTCGGCGCCATGCTCATCATCACCATTCTGGAAATCAGACGCCCGGGAGGCGATGAACGCAAAGGCGCGCTTGGCCTGACCACCACGCGCGGCGACCGGCTTTTCATTTCCCTACTTGGCACAGTCTATATTTTTCTGGCATGGTTGGGCATTATAGGCATGCCGTTGTGGGCCCCGCTGGCCTTGAGTGTCGGCTGGGGTATCTTTTGCTTTTGGAAAGTGTAACCGCGTGATGCGTCAAAAAAAGAAAAATGAGTTTCTAACCGAGGTCGAGCTAGAGTTCATGTCCCACCTTTGGGATCTGGGCGAGGCGTCGGTGCGCGATGTATTGGGCGCTTTGGATAAAGACCGCAATTTGGCCTACACCTCGGCCGCCACGATTATGAGAATACTTGAACAAAAGGAGTTCGTGACCAGCGTAAAGAGGGGAAAAACATTTTATTACAAGGCATTAATGCCCAAAGACACTTATCAAACAAAGTCTCTCAGAAGACTGTCCGATGAGCTGTTTGACAAATCCCCCGCCACCCTTGTGGCGCGATTGGTCGACGACAACAACCTTTCAGAAGAGGTCCTCGAAGAGATACGGGCATTGCTGGATGGGAAATTGAAAGATGATAGAGCTTAACACGCTATTTGACGCCTATATCAACGCCAACATCCTCTTGGTGCTGGCCCTTTGCCTTTGGTTTGCCGTCAAATATGCGATGTCCCGCTTTCGCTGGAATACGGCTTTTGAAACCCAACTCCGCCTTTTGAACGGTGCCTTTTTGGCCATTTTGGCCTGCCCGGTTGCGATTGGGATTTACGTCATTTTACACAAAATCGGGATCATGCCCGAGCGGTTTTCGCTCAATTTCGCCGATGCAGTGGTGGCCCAATATCTGCAAGGCAACCTCAACATGAAACCCTCAGAGTTTGAGGCGGCCTTGGGCCTGCGCAAAACCATCAGCGCGGAGTTTCTGAGCCTCAACTCGACCTTCAGCAAGATAATCGCCGCACTTGTGGCCGCAGGGGCCATCACCCTGACCATCCGCACGACCCAAAGCCTCCGGCGACTGCGCAAGATCATCAAAACCAGCTATCCGTGGCGCAGCACCCGCCGTGTGAACATCCGTCTGTCTGACCGGATCCATGTGCCTTTCTCCACCCGCGGGCTCACCAAACGCTACATCATTATCCCGTCTGCCATGCTGGCCCAGAATGCGGATTTCAAAATGGCACTGGCCCATGAGTTTGACCACCTGCGCCAAAGCGACATTGAA
Source organism: uncultured Paracoccaceae bacterium (assembly GCA_937920555.1). GTDB lineage: Bacteria > Pseudomonadota > Alphaproteobacteria > Rhodobacterales > Rhodobacteraceae > CAKZTM01. Next base: position 71,718 of record CAKZTM010000004.1, read on the forward strand.
TGGGAAATTGGGTTAGAGGCGATCAAACCGCTGTTTTTCTGGAACCCTGCTTTCCAGATTTGGAAACGCAACGTGGAACATCTCCGCGAGTTGGCCTGCGACCAGAGGGTTCTGAACCGCAAAGGATATGACCCCCGCGCGTATGGCGCGTGCCTGCTCAGGGTCTGCGATAACGCGCTCAAAAACGATACCAGCCGCAGCATCGCCATGCCGCAAGTGGGTCTGGTGAGCCAAGAGCGCAAAGGTCTGGGACTGATGCGGCAGGACTTCCTCAAACACCGGGTTATGTCGATGTTGAGCGCGCAAACGCCCGCAAGCTCCGGCCAAAAGATACGCTGGGTTATGCTCCCGCTGGCCGCATTGATCGTGTTTGCCGGCATCTCGATCCAAAAGCCCGGCGATTGGAGCCATGACCGGTTGATGCTCTCCACAATCGTGAACCTGGAACGGATGGATACGATCAACGGATTGGGCGTCCGTTAGGCCCTTCCAAAAATCTGCACCGTCTTTTTAGGGCGCTGCACGGTCAAGCGACTTGATGTCGTTGCCGTCGGTACCAACCGATTTGATGCGGAATAAAGTCCCGACGCTTTAGCGCATCCGCGCGCCGCTGGACCCATCAAACAAATACAGCTTTTCAGGATCAAAATCGATCCCGATGGCCGCGTTCATGGGCGCATCAAACTCTTTTTCCGCCTTGATCGAAAACATGCCCGAGGCGGTTTCAGCCGTCACAAGCGTATGATCGCCAATTAACTCATTGGCATAGAGCTTGGCGCGAATTTTGCCCGCACCCGCCTCAACGACCCGACAATCTTCGGCCCGAAGCCCCAAAACCGCATCCGGCGAGCTGAGCGATTTGCCGGTCCCGATCCGGTCATCACCAAGAGCAAACACACCGCCGTCCAAACTGCCCTTGGCCACATTCATCGGCGGCGAGCCTATGAACTGCGCCACAAACAACGTCTCCGGGTCATCATAGATCGACTTGGGACTGGCAAGCTGTTGCAACTTGCCCATCTCCAAAAGTGCCACCCGGTGGGCCAGCGTCATCGCCTCCACCTGATCATGGGTCACATAAATGGTGGTGATCCCCAGTTGCTGCTGCATGTGCTTGAGTTCCGCCCGCATGTGCCCGCGCAGTTTCGCATCCAAATTCGACAATGGCTCGTCCATCAGGAAAACCGCAGGCCGCCGCACCATGGCACGCGCCAAAGCGACACGCTGGCGCTGACCGCCCGAAAGCTGTCGCGGATATCGGTCCAGATAATCGGTCAGTTGCACCTGATCGGCCACATCGCGCACCTGATCCTCAATCTCCGACTTGCCCAACCGCGCAATCTTCAAAGGGTAGCCGATATTCTCGCCCACGGTTTTGTGCGGGTAAAGCGCGTAGGACTGAAACACCATCGCCACATTGCGGTTCTTGGGCAGCTCGTTGGTCACATCCCGCCCATCAATGGAGATCGACCCACCGGTCACTGACTCAAGCCCCGCAATCATGCGAAGTGCTGTCGATTTGCCAGACCCAGATGCACCCAACAGCACCAAAAACTCGCCCTCATGAACCTCCAGATCAAGCTCATGAAGAACCTTTGCCGCCCCAAAGGACTTTGTGATCTGATTTAGAACGACCGTCATAACCTACCCCTTAACCGCCCCAAGCAGCATTCCCTTGGCAATAAACCGTTGCAAGATGATCGCCATAACCACCACCGGAATGATCATCACCACAATCACCACCGACATGTTCCACCACAAAATCCCGCGCTCACCGGCATTCATTGCAGCCACCAAAATGGGCATGGTCTGCGCCTTGCTGGTCGACAGGAACAGCGCCAGCAAATACTCGTTCCACGCAAGGATCATCACCAGTAATGTGGTCGCCGCGAGCCCGGCCTTGGACAAGGGCAGCACGATGTCGAAAAAGGTCAAGAGCCGCGTCGCCCCGTCAAGCTGCGCGCTCTCTTCCAATTCAATGGGAATGGACTTGAAAAAGTCATACATCAGCCAAATCACAATCGGCAGATTAACCACCGCATAGGTCAGGATGATCGCCAGATGCGTATCCAAAAGCCCCACCGATTGGAACATCATGTAGATCGGCACGACCACCACCACAGGGGCCAAAATGCGCTGCGAAATCATCCAAAACAGGATGTCGCCATTGCCAAGCCGGGCCGCATAAAACCGCCCCAAGGCTTTGATCAGGAAGAAAAAGACCGCCACAGCCACCGCACAGGCAAGACGCCAATCCACTCCGTAGACACCCACGCCCACAAATGCCGCGATCATCGACAGGACGAAAATCAGGATCGAGCCGAATTTAGGCGCATACTCAATCCGCGCCAAAGCATAAGCCGCCATGGAGCCGATCAACACACTCAGCGCCGTGGCAAAAAGCGAGATGATGATCGAGTTGGTATAGGCCTTCAGCGTGTCCTCCCAATCGAACACAAACAACTCTTTCCAGGCGTGCAAAGACGGTTTGAAATCGATGAACGGCAGATAAACCGGCCCGGAATTCACATCCACGGCGGATTTGAACGAGGTGATAAACACCCAATAAATCGGGAACAAGACAAACGCCGTCCAAAACAGCAAAAGCGAATAGACCACGATCTTGGTCCCGACCGGCATATGCCCGATTTGCGCAGGTTCAAACAACCGCTCCATCAATGTCCGCTCAGCCATTGGCCCGCATCCTTCCCACCACAATCAGATTGAAGAACGACACGCAGGTCACCACGGTCACAAAGAGCAGCAGATATGCCACCGCCGAGGATTGTCCCAGATCAAGCGAGCGCCACGCGAACAGCGAATGCAGCGACATAGACTCCGTGGCAATTCCCGGCCCCCCGCTTGTCATGATGTTGGGCAAATCCACAATCTTGAACGCCTCAATGACCCGGATCAGCATCACCGTGGCCGCCACTGGCACAATCTGCGGCCATGTGATGTCGAAGAAAATCTCCCGCGACGAGGCACCGTCAACCTGCGCTGCCTCCACAAAATCGCGCGGCACATTCTCTAGGGCCGCCAAAAGCACGATGAAAATGAACGGGATCCACTGCCAACTGTCCGCCACCACAATAAAAATCCGCGCCGCCCAAGGGTCCGTGGCCCATGTGAAATCGCCCCAGCCAACCCATTTCCACAGCGGCGAAAACGGACCTTTCGTGGTGTCGGCCATCATCCGAAACGCATAACCGACCCCGATGGGCGTGATCATCATCGGTATGAAAAACACGACCCTGAAGAAATTTCGCCCCCGGATCGGCTGCGAACATAAAAACGCCAGCCCAAGCCCGATCAGAAACTGAATGCCGCAGCCCACAAAGACATAAAACAGCGTGGTGCCAAGCGTGCCAAACGGCTTGCCAGACAACAAGGTCGCGGCAAACATGAACGCCAAACCCACCGCCATACTGGCCGTAATAACCCGGCCCAGAAATCCCAAAACGGTGAATTTTGCAGTGGCGTATTTGAACAGCCAAAACAGTACCAACCCCAGCACACCCAATCCAAACACCCAGCCCAAAGCCGAGATCGGCGCAAACGTTCCCAGAAAATGGAACTGCTCAGAGCCGAAAATCTGCTTGGAGAAATTATCAAATCCGACAAAGCGAACACTGTAGCCGCCGCCTCGGAGCCGAATGCGCGAAAACGCGATAATCAGCGAGGCGACCAGCGGAAAGATGGAGAAAATAAGGATCATCACCACCGCAGGGGTGATAAACAATTGCCGCGAATGCCGGTCGATCCATTCCGAAAACCGCACCCGAAGCGTCAAAGAAGCCTCGGGCGAGGAAATCCCCGCCCGTGCCGATGTTGCATTATCACTCATGGTTTAGTTCGTGATACCAAGCGACAGTTTGTACATGGTGGCTTGGCTCTCACGACCGAAGTCGTCAGTGATCTCTTCCCAGCCAGCCTCGATATTAGCGACGGCCTCTTGGGATGTGATCTCACCGGCCAGGAACCGTGCAAGCTCGCGGTCCAGAACCACACCAGTGTACTGCTGCGCACCCGGAATGCGGATGTCGGACGCCATGTTCGGATGGTTCAAGCTGTCCTTGATCGCACCCAAGTAGTTCAGCGCAAACTCTTCAGAGAACCCGGCATTAATCCAGTTCTCCGTGTTGTTGAGCTGCGAGTTCCGGTACGGATTATATCCGGTCCAGCCCATGGTCACGTCCACATTCGACTGCGCCGCTTGGTTTACATAGCTCAAGAAGTCGTAAGCGGCTTGCTTGACCTGATCGTCAGACTTGGCGTTGATCGCGCCGGCCCAGCCACCAAATGCCGCAAACGGCGAGTAGTTAATGCCGTCGGTTGCATTGGGACAGGTGGTCGCATCACACGCAACCAATTTCCCGGTTGCCTCATCAAGCACCTCAGTGGACCCCGGCATGATCACCGCACCCATCTTGTCCTTGATCGCCGCACCACTCTCGTCGATGGAAAGCGGCCCAATGTCACCCCAATCAATCACCATGCCACAACGACCCGCCTGAACCAGACCGCGCGTGTCACCAATGTCGTGGTTCAGCTCTTCGGGCGGACCGAACTCGCCGGTTGCCTTGTAGACCTCAAACGCCTTGGCCCACGCCTCGTTGTTGACCTTTGGCGTCATCGTCTCAGGGTCAAAGAAGATACCGTGCCCTGTGCCTTTGGTCTGAACAAAGCCCGCAGCCATGGACATAATCGCAAAATAGGACTGAGCGTTGCGCTTTTTGAAGATGCACGAGCCGTAATCCGCCTCGCCGTCACCATTCATATCCTTGCCATGCATGGCTGCCGCCACGGTCATGTACTCGTCCCAAGTACGGGGCGGCTCCATGCCGATCTCTTCCAAAATGTCCCGACGATAGTAGAGCATCTGGAAATCGCCATCGACGGTGATCAGATAGGTCTCGCCACCGATCTTCTGGTTAAACTCGCGGAAGTAAGGCGCGATATCATCCATGTCGATCTTGGTGTCATTGGCGATGTAGCCGTCCAGCGGCTCCAACAGTCCGCCATCGACCATTTCCACCGCCCAGCCGGAGGCAAAGACGCCCACATCGATGGAATTCGTGCCCGTGGCCCAGTCTGTCAGCAGCTTCTGGAAAAGCTCGGCGAACGGCACTTCGGCCACGTTGATTTTGGCCCCGGTCATGGCAGTGAATTCCTCACCGCGCTCCACAAGTCGTTGTGCGATAACCGGACCCGGACGGGTCAGAATGTTGACCTCCACGCCGTTATAGTCTTGGGCTGATGCGGGCATAATTGCAGTCATGCAGCCCGCAGCCGCCAGGCCAAGGGCCTTCTTAAAGAGATGTTTCATCTAGTCCTCCCAAAGGAAAATTGTATTTTTTTGTTTTTTTGTTTTGGCCGCGAAAAAGAGCGGCAAGCACGCAAAAAGTCTAACACTTTTCCGTCAGCCTCTCGACAAAAAGCCATTGTGTCAAGCAGGTTAGCTATTTTTTGACCCGCAAATACGGCACAAAACCCCAGCTTCTTGCGATAAATTGACCCTAGGTCCAGTTTGTGGTCACGTCAGATGCGGAAGGTGACCCATGAAGCAAGAGTTTGACTACATCATCTGCGGCGCTGGTCCCGCAGGATGTGTGATCGCTGCGCGACTTTCGGAAGATCCAGCGGTCAGCGTGCTCCTGATCGAGGCCGGCGGCCCCGACAACAACCGCCTGTTTCATTGGCCCGCCGGGTTTGCAAAAATGACCAAAGGCATTGCAAGTTGGGGTTGGGAAACCGTGCCGCAAAAGCATTTGGGTGGGCGCGTGCTTTGGTACACACAAGCCAAGGTTCTGGGCGGCGGCTCCACAATCAACGCCCAAGTCTACACCCGTGGAAACGCGCTCGACTACGATGAATGGGAACATGCGCATGGATGCACCGGATGGGGCTACCGCCACTTGCTCCCCTATTTCAAACGCGCTGAAGGCAATGAGAGATTTGCAAATGACTATCACGGCGCCGACGGGCCGCTGGGCGTCTGCGTGCCCAAAAGCACTTTACCAATTTGCGAGGCATTCATTAAAGCCTGCCAGCAAACCGGCATTCCCTACAATCCTGACTTTAATGGACGACGCCAAGGCGGCGCGGGATTTTATCAATTAACTCAAAAGGATGCACGTCGCGCCTCGGCGGTCACCGCATATCTCAAACCGGCACGAGACCGACCAAACTTAACTCATGTAACTCAGTCACAGGTGTTAAGAATTTGTACCGAAATGGGACGCGCAACCGGTGTGGAGGTCGCCCGCGATGGTCAGACCCAGACTTTCCATGCAGGCTCGGAGGTGATCGTCACATCGGGGGCTATCGGCTCGCCGCGCCTGCTGATGCTGTCTGGAATTGGCCCCGCAGATCATCTCAAATCCGTGGGGATTACACCGGTTCATGATCTCAAAGGGGTGGGTGAGAACCTGCAAGACCACATTGATATTTGCGTGATTTGCGAATGCACCGGCAACCACTCTTATGACCGTCTCAAATCACCACACCGGGCGGCCCTTGCCGGGTTGCAATATATGCTGTTCAAGTCTGGCCCTGTGGTGTCCCCGCTATTTGAAACCGGCGCCTTTTGGTACGCCAACAGCGATGCCCGCTCGCCCGATATCCAGTTTCATTTCGGACAAGGCTCCGGGATTGAGAAAGGGATCGCCAAACTGGACAATCCCGGCGTGACCCTCAACTCCGCCAATATGCGCCCGCGCTCTCGTGGCACCGTGCGGCTGGCCAGCAACCGGCACGACGATGCCCCGCTGATCGACCCCAATTTCTGGGCCGATCCTTACGATCGCAATACCTCTTTGACCGGGCTGAAGATGGCCCAAGAGATCATGCGCCAACCGGCCTTGGCGGACTTCATCAAAGCCGAAAGATTGCCCGGTTCTGGTGCCAGCGACACGGAGCTGCTGGAATACGCCTACCGGATGGCCAAGACCGACCACCACCCGGTGGGCACCTGCAAAATGGGCCATGATGATTTCGCCGTGGTCACACCTGAACTCAGGGTCCACGGGATCGACGGGCTCAGGGTCTGCGACAGCTCGGTCATGCCCACGATCAACTCGTCAAACACCAACGCACCGACCATCGCAATTGCGGAAAAAGCAGCCGACATGATTGCCGGAAAACCGGCCCTGCCTGCCACAGTGTTCGAGTATGAACGCAATGATTTGGAGCGGTTCGCGGACACCTAAATGCCGCCAGCACCCGCATCACCGCCCGGCAATGCGGTCAATCCGCCGGGCCATCTGGACCGCCTCATCTGCGCGGAGCCGCCCCATCTCCATGGCAATCTCCCACACCCCGCCACCGGGCACAGGCACAAGATTGCCCTTCGCCTTCTCCGCCAGATACCCCTCCACACCGGCAGTGGCCGGAAACGCTATCCCCAAACCTTGCTGATCATCCGTGCGACAAATCCAGCGTCCAGCAACCGGGCAGACCCGCCCGTCATAAGAAATATAATCCGCAGCCCCGTCCGTGTGGCGCTGCATCGCATGCGCCCAGCCGTCCCCGTCAACCGCCATATCGATGGAAAAAACAATCTCAGGATCAAACGCCAAATCGGCCCTGAGAACGTGATGCAATGACGGCTCATCCACCAGCGCCTTTATGAAATCCATGTACCCGTCAGGCACCGAGATATGCGACGGCACAGAGGTGCGCACCCGCACCGCACCCGCCGTATAAGGGGCTGAATAAATCAACTCACCACCATCTTGGGGGCGAAAATTCGCATGGCCCAAATACATCAAATCCATGCTGGCCGTGCGCCGGTTTTCAACCTGCAACCGCACATCACAAGCCGCCACACCGGTGCGCACCGTCACCTCAGATGTCGCCAGATAATGCACCGTGAATGCAACCCGGTGCTGATAGGTGCCACCAAGGGTCACGGCCCCGTCCTCCACCAAAAGATAGGCCGTCTGGAACCGCGCATTTGGCATTTCACCGTGCAACGGATGGGTGTCATCAGGCGACGGCCCACCCATCGCCGTCATGCCGCAATGAATGAAAAACGCGCCATAAGTCTCAAGATAGGCTTGCGTATCGACAGGCTCTTCAAACATCGACCCCATGGTCACGTCGACCCCGTCAAAAGCCGCCCGCCAAATTTGCTGACCCTTGAACGGCAGGATAATCAGCGCGCACCTGTCCGAGACGACACGAAGCGCCGCAATCCCCGATCCGTACCGAAACGTGGAAACCGTGATGTCGCCTGCCGTGACCAAAACGGTCTCCTTGGCCCCGAACATCGCATCGCTGAGTTCAATTCGTGCAGACATCACATCCTCGCCCTGCCATTTCGCCTCAACCCTGATACGCAGGCCCGCGCAACGCAAGCCCTAGCGCGCAAGCAAGCCCAGCGCCGCGGCTTCATCGGTGATCAGCGTGTTTGCATCCAGCCGCATGAGAGCCGCGCGAAGGGCCACAACCCGGTCCGCCCCCCCCGTGGCCAAAACCACATTTTTGGCCGAGGCTACCGTGTCAAGATCAACCGACATGGTGCGTGCCGCAATCCCATGCGCCACCGTGCTGCCCTGAACATCCAGAAAATTGCACATCACGTCACACACGGCCCCCGCAGCGACCAATTCCGCGTAAGCACCGGCGGGCACCAAATCTTGCGCCAGCGATGACCCACCGGCGCCAATGTCACCGCAACTGACCACAGCCATATCCAACGCACCGGCCAGCTCAAAGACGCGGTCGAGCCCGCAAGCCTCCAACAAAGCCGTCTTGGTGCCCGGACTGTCCACAAAAACAGGCGATAAAAACAGGTAACAGGCCGCATCCATGAGCGCTGCCAACCGCCAGGAAAACTCTACCGGATTGATCTGCGCGGGATGGATCACGCCGCCCAAAAGCGACACCACCTCCACCCGCTCCAAAGCCCCCGGCACAAATGTCGATAAGGCCGCATCAAGGGTGCGCCCCCAACCGACGCCGACGGTCATATCACTGCTGATTGTCTGCGACAGATAAGTGCCCAATGCCGCGCCGACCGCAACCGCCGGGTTGTCCGCCGAGGGCACAACAATCGCCCGCGACACCCCAAACGCATCCTCCAGCGCAAGGCCCAACTCCACGCATTCGCTCACATCATCCTTGACCCAAACCCGCACTTCGCGCCTGCGCCGGGCCTCTTCAAGCATGCGAATAACCGTGGCCCGCGACACACCCAACCGGTCCGCCACCGCCGCTTGGGTCAGGCCCTGATTGTGATAAAGCCAAGCCGCCCGCAACCGCTGAGACGTCGCATCCGCCATCTTATCCCGCACCCAAAGCGGCGCGGCAAATCCGGTTCACATCCGCCATGGCCTCCGCTTGCGGCAGATGCCCGACCCGTGCCAATAGGTGATAATCCTTCACCGGGGCCTGCTCAGGCGGGCTGTTCACCGCATCCTCTGCCCCCCAAATCACCGTCATGGGAACATCATTGGGGATCGCCTGCGCATCCCGAACACCGCGAAGACCGCCCGCGATTTTGCGCAACGCCTCGCGCCGTCCGGGCACCGCCAAACTGCCCAGCACATGCCCGACCATCTGACGGGCGATCAGGCGCGGGTTGGCCACCAGCAGCTTGAGCAGCGCAAAGCCGTCATCTTCGGTCTCAATCTCCGGCAGCTTTCGCAAGAATTCACTGTTCACATCCCGACCAAGCCCCGCAGGCGCGATCAAAACCGCACGGCTGACAAGCCCGCGCCGGGCAAGCTCAAGCGCAATCGCCCCGCCCATGGAATGACCGACAACCCCAAAGGGCGGTGTGAACTCCAAACCGGCCACAACCGCATCCGCAAGCGCGCCCACAGTGCCGTCCCCAACATCGTTAGAGGCACTCCCATGTCCGGGCAAATCCACCGCCCAGACCGAAAACGCATCCGTCAGGGCCGATGAGGTCAGCGACCAGCCAAGCCGATCAGCACCAAATCCGTGGATCATTAAAACCGGCGGGCCAACACCGCCAAGGTGATGAAAGACCGCGCTCATGCAGTCTCGATCACCGTCAGGGTCGCGCCCACTTCGGCAATTTCACCCTCACCGAGCACAATTGCCCCCATGACCCCGGCCACCGGCGCTTCCAACTCCATCGCCATTTTGGTGGTGGTGATCATCACCAAAGGCTCGCCCGCCTCCACCGTGTCACCGGGCGCATGCAACCACTCGGTCACTTCGGCCTCGGTAATTTCATTGCCCAGCTGGGGCACCAGTAACGGTGTGCTCATGGGGTTCTCCTTAAAGCCCGTGTTTCGCCAAATCGCGGTCATCCCAATTGCGAATGCCGCGCTTATTCACCCTCTTGGAGGGGTAAAACTCCGACGTCACCACGTCGATCACATCATTGACCTGCGGAAAGAACGTGTCCTCCATATCCGCCCCCGGCACGATCCAGTTGGGCGCGCCAATCACCCTTGGCGCCGCCTTCAAATCGGAAAATCCAAAGCGCGAAATATTGGCCGCGAGGGTCATCGCAAAACTGCCGCGCTCATTGGCCTCGGTCATTACCACCAGATGCCCGGTCTTCTTGATCGACGCCAAAACCGGGGCATAATCAAACGGCACCAAACTGCGCACATCAATCACTTCCGCCGACAGACCCAACGTCTCCAATTCCTCCGCCGCCGCCAGCGCAGGGTACAAAGATGGCCCAATGGTCAACACCGTCAGGTCCGATCCCTCCCGCTTCACATCCGGCGTGCCCATGGCAATTTTGTAATATGCCTCAGGCACCTCGCGGAATTGCTCGACCTTATCGTAAAGCCGCTGGCTTTCAAAAAACACCACCGGATCATTGGATGACAAGGCTGAGGCCATCAGCCCCTTCGCGTCATAAGCCGTGGCCGGATAAACCACCTTGAGCCCCGGAATATGCGCCACCAGCGAGGTCCAGTCTTGGCTATGTTGCGCCCCGTATTTGGACCCGACAGAACAGCGCAACACCACAGGCATTTTCAAAACACCCGCCGACATGGCCTGCCATTTGGACATTTGGTTGAAAATCTCGTCCCCCGCACGGCCAATAAAATCACCATACATCAACTCCACAAGGGACCGCCCGCCCTCCAGCGCATGACCCACCGCAGTGGCCACAATCGCGGCCTCCGAGATAGGCGCGTTGAACAACCGGTCATGGGGCAGGAAATCGGCCAAGCCTTTGTAAACACCGAACGCGCCGCCCCAGTCCCGACATTCCTCACCGTAAGCCACCAAGCGGGCGTCATGGGTCATGTGGTGCAAAATCGCCTCGTAAAGCCCGTCCCTAATGGTGACCGCGCGAAGCGGCGACAAGGGACCGTCGGGGCCAATGCCAAACCGCGCCTTGCGCTTGATCTGCCGAAACGTAGCAGAACCTTCAGGCGATAGGCCCTCGATGGGGCCACCAAGCGTGATGTCTTGGTCGGAGAACATCTTGCGCCCGATCAGTGTCGGGTCACCGGCCACATCCACAGGCGGCGCTACAGCCGGGTCAACCGCCAAACGGGTGACACCCTCGATCAGGGCAGCCACGTCTGCGCGCATCGCCTCCACCTCGGCCGCGTCCATGACACCAGCGCCGGTCATTTCAGCAGCAAAAAGGGCGATCGGATCCTGTGCCTCCCAAGCCTTCATTTCCTCGCGCGACCGATAGGCGTTCACATCCGTGGTCGAATGGCCCGAATAGCGGTAGCACTCCACATCCAACAATGCAGGCCCTTTGCCCGCCACCAGTAGCGCGCGCTTTCGCGCCACCGCATCAGCCACCGCCAGCGGATTGGTGCCATCCACGGTTTCGGCATGCGCGGAGGCGGCATTCACAGCCGCACCGATGCGACTCAGGCGGTCCCAGCCCATGGTCTCGCCGATGGTTTGCCCGCCCATCGCATAAAAATTGTTGGTGAAGAAAAACAGGATCGGCAAGCCGCCCTTGTCCGCCCAGAGCCGGTCAAATTGCGCCATGGCCGCAAAATTCATGGCCTCCCAAACAGGGCCACACCCGGTGGAGCCGTCACCCGCGTGGGCCACACAAATACTGGACGAACCGGCCCGCTTTTTGTGCAAGGCAGCGCCCGTGGCAATCCCCGCTGACGCGCCCACAATGGCATTGTTGGGATAGGCCCCAAAGGGCGGGAAAAACGCGTGCATGGACCCGCCCATACCACCATTAAACCCGTTCGAACGCATGAAAATCTCGCTCAAAAATCCAAACAACAAAAAACGTTCCGCATGGGCTTTTCCGCCCGGTCCGTGTGCCACCGCATCACGCACCGCACCGCCTTGCTCAGCGGCCATAATGGCCTCAAGAGCCTCCACATCCAGATGATCAATCGCCGCCAAGCCTTTGGCGATAAACTCTCCGTGGGAGCGGTGCGATCCGTAAATGTGATCCTCCGCCCGGTAGCCCAAAGCCGCGCCAACGGCGGCCGCCTCCTGCCCGATGGAAAGATGGGCCGGACCCTTGTAAAGATACGCGATGCCGGCGTAAGCCCCGGTCGCTTTGAACGACGCCAGCATAGATTCGAACTCGCGGATGATCATCATGTGCCGCAAGACCGCGCGCAATTGTGCCCCCCCTCGGGCCTCAACCTCATCGGCAAAAGGCGTTGCATAGGCATGAAGATCAACAGCCGCGAACGCCAAACGTCCCGCCGATTGGGTCTGCTCAGGATCAACGACAATGGATTTAGGCATGGACAGCACTCCAACATACGGGGGGGTCTGTCCGATTACCTACATGAGATGCAACATATGTCAACGAATAGAAACATAAGTTGCAAAACTCGATCCGACCCGCAGCCTATCCAGGTCCGTTTTCGCGCAACACATGCCCGGCCAAATAGAGCGACCCGCAAATCAAAATGCGCGCATGGGGTGCATCCGCGATGATCCTCGCAATGGCCGCACGCACGCTATCGGCCTGCGCCGCCTCAAACCCCACATCCCGTGCCGCCGCAACGGTTTGCGCCGCCGATAGCGTTGCCGCCTCGCCGGGAATGGACACGGCCAACAAATGCGACGATACCGCGCCGAGCGGCTCCAAATAGGCCCGAACATCCTTGGTGTTGAGCATCCCGCAGATCAAATGCAAAGGCCGCCCGTCCAACCGCCCCAAAGCCTCCGACAAGGCGTGACCGGCCGCAGCATTGTGCCCGCCATCCAGCCACAACTCCGCCGTGCCGGCAGCCTCCACCAACGCCCCGCGACGCATATGTTGCATCCGCGCGGGCCATTCCGCTTGGCTGACCGCCGCCGCGCAGGCCGCATCATCCAGCCCAAGCGCGCGCAAACCCGCAATGGCAATCCCGGCATTGTCCACCTGATGCGCCCCGATCAAATTAGGGCGCGGCAAATCCAACAGGCCAGCCTCATCTTGGAACACCAAACGGCCATGCTCTTCATAGACCTGCCACTCTTGACCAAATACCGACAAAGGCGCGTCCAACGCATCTGCCTGCGCCGCGATCACCTCAAGCGCCGCATCTTGTTGCCGACCCACGATGCACGGCACACCGGCCTTGATAATCCCGGCCTTGGCCGCCGCAATCTCTGGCAAAGTTTCACCCAAATATTGCTGGTGATCGATGGATACGGGCGTGATCGCGGTCAGCGCGGGCTTGGCCACCACATTGGTCGAATCCACATCGCCGCCAAGCCCCACCTCCAAAATGCAGAAATCCGCAGGATCGCGGGAAAACGCCAGCAAAGCCGCGATGGTCGTGATCTCGAAATAGGTGATGGGCGCGCCGTCATTGGCGGTCTCACATTCTTGCAAAACCGCTTGTAATGCAGACTCCGAGATCAACCCCTCCGACAGCCGTATCCGCTCGTGAAACCGCGCCAAATGCGGCGAGGTGTAAACCTGCACCCGCTGTCCCGCCGCCTCCAAACCGGCCCGGATCATCGCCACGGTCGAGCCCTTGCCATTGGTCCCGGCCACGTGGATCACCGGTGCCAACTTCTGATGGGGGTTGCCCACAGCCGCCAAAAGCCGCCACATCCGGTCCAAAGACAGATCAATAATCTTGGGGTGCAGCGCCATCAACCGCTCTAAGATGACGTCACTCTTGGGCGCGCTCAACCTTACTCTGCCGCAGGTGCCGGGGCCGGCGCATCCCCGTCCGCAGGGGCCGGCAAATCACCGATCACTCGGGGCGGGGCCTTGACCAAAATCCGCAAAATCGTCGCCAACTCGTCGCGAATTTTGGCCCGGTGGGTCACCCGGTCCAACATGCCGTGATCCAACAGATACTCGGCGCGCTGGAACCCTTCGGGCAACTCCTCGCGAATGGTCTGCTCAATCACCCGCTGACCTGCAAACCCGATCAAGGCATTGGGCTCGGCAATTTGAACATCGCCCAGCATGGCATAAGACGCCGTAACCCCGCCGGTGGTGGGATGGGTCAAAACCACCACAAACGGCAATCCCGCGTCCTTGAGCATTTGGATTGCGACGGTCGAGCGCGGCATTTGCATCAAGGACAAAATGCCCTCCTGCATGCGCGCGCCACCCGCCGCTGAAAACAGAATAAACGGCGCTTTGATTTTTACGGCCCGCTCAACACCGGCAATAATCGCATTGCCAACAGCCATCCCCATGGAGCCGCCCATAAACGCGAAATTTTGCCCCGCAGCGACAACCTTGAGCCGACCTATCTCGCCCTCGGCCACCAACATCGCATCGCCTTCGCCGGTCTTCTTTTGCGCATCGCGCATCCGCTCAGGGTATTTCTTTTGATCCTTGAAATGCAAAGGATCCGCCAAAGGCGCAGGCACGTCGATCTCGATGAATGTGCCACCGTCAAAAAGCCCACCAAACCGCTCACGAGGGGTGATGTGCATGTGGTGATCACAACTGGGGCATACATTCATGGCGTCTGCCAGCTCGCGGTGAAACAACATGGTTCCACAGGCGTCACATTTCATCCACAAATTATCCGGCACCTCGCGGCGGGAAAATAACGAGTTGATCTTTGGACGAACGTAGTTCGAGATCCAGTTCATAAGATAACGACCCCAATGCCGAAAAAACCCAAGTTTCTCCCTAGATAGTCCCAGCCCTTGGGCTTTGCAACGGGATCATTGCGAATGCCCGGGGCGCAATAGCCCGAGGCTTTCAATGTTCCCCAAATATCCAATATCCGGGCAGCACCGCAGACACAGGCTCAAACGGCCAAAGGACCAAAAGCCCCAAATTGTCCCCGTTACATAAAACCGGTTGCACCGCGCGCACAGTGGCCTACCAAAGATAAACCGCAACGGGTCAGGCACAGGACCAATGAGCTACGATATCATCACAGCACTGGCCGCATTCGCTTTGGTGACCTCAATCACCCCGGGGCCCAATAACCTTATGCTCATGGCCTCAGGGGCGAATTTCGGCTTTCGGCGCACCCTGCCCCATATGCTGGGCGTGGGCATCGGCTTTACGGTGATGATCGTGCTGGTGGGCGTGGGGCTGGCGCAGATATTTGACACCTACCCGCAAAGCCAAACCGCCCTCAAAATCGCCAGCATTGCCTATCTTTTGTATTTGGCCTGGAAAATTGCCAATGCAGCCCCGCCCTCGAAGGCCGAAGGGGCAGGCACCCCGATCACCTTTTTGCAAGCCGCCTTGTTCCAATGGGTCAATCCCAAAGCGTGGTCCATGGCATTAACCTCTATCGGGGCTTACGCGCCGGGCAAAGACCTTGGCAGCATTTTGTGGGTCGCAGTGATATTTGGGGCGATCAACCTGCCCGCGGTCAGCAGCTGGACGATCTTTGGGCAGCAAATGCGCAAATTTCTGACCAGCCCCGCCCGGCTTCAAGTGTTCAATTATACGATGGCCGTTTTGTTAGTGGCGACCCTTTATCCGGTTGTGTGGAGCGACTAGCGCCGGCCAAAGCCGATGCTTTGTGTTTCCAGGCAAGACCCACAATACCGATCACAATCCAGCTGACTTGAATAAGGACCGAGGCCAGATTGAAAGCCTCGACCAGCGAGATCAGAACAAATATTGCCGCCAAGATGTTCAACACCACATATCGAAATCCGTTGCCATCAAGAATGCGAAACTGAAGGGCCGCGAAACTCGCGATATACAAAACAAATCCACAAACCCCGATCATCTGAAAAATACTCATGAAAAAATGCCTTCGTGTATGCGTGTAACGCGGGTTTAAGGCCCGCGCGCGCCAAACACCGTGACGCAAATCACTGGAGCAGAAAATTTTCCGTGGCCAGGGGCGATATTCCCCAGCGGCGCCTACCGTATGCGGCGCGACAGGATCACACGCGCAAACCGGCCGCCTGTAGAAGCCGCCTCAAGGGGCATGCACGCGCAAGGCCCCCAGATCGGCCGCACCGAAATAACGCAGAAGGGGTCTTTGGTCGAACCTGTAATAACTGTAGCGCCCCTTGACCTTGCGGGTGACCAAGCCTGCCTCTTTCAAAATCCGCAGGTGATGGGTGAGCGATGACTGCCTGACATTTGTGGCGGCCTCTAGGGCCTCAAAGGTGATCCCACCACCATGAGAGGCGAGGGCGGAGACGATCCGCAACCTGCGGGTATGCCCCAAGGCAAAAAAGAATTGTGCGATTTTTTGGTTCTTTGTGATGACGTCCATGATCAACCTTTAAAAGTTAACAACTGTGCTACTGTGCTAGCACAGTAGAGTTGAGAAGCCGTTAAACGCAGGCATCAAACCCGATCACGCGCCCCGCCAAACACGCCCGCGCAGAAACCCAAATCAACGCAACCACTTGTCCTTTTGCAGCCTCTCCCATATTCCTCGGAACAAACGCAAATTCGCTTCAGGGAGGCCCTCATGGACGCGCCAATATTCAACAAAGACAAATGGCCCAGCCGCTACGTCACCGAAGGACCGGCCCGCGCACCGCACCGCTCCTACCTCTACGCCATGGGCCTGTCAGACGCTGAAATCCACCAGCCCCTGATCGGCGTGGCCACCTGCTGGAATGAAGCCGCGCCGTGCAATATCGCACTGAACCGGCAAGCCCAAGCGGTCAAACTGGGCGTCAAAACCGCCAATGGCACGCCGCGCGAATTTACCACCATCACCGTGACCGACGGGATCGCAATGGGCCATGAAGGCATGCGCTCCTCACTGGCATCACGCGAAGCCATCGCCGATACGGTCGAGCTGACCATGCGCGGCCATTGCTACGACGCTATCGTGGGCCTGGCAGGCTGCGACAAATCTCTGCCCGGCATGATGATGGCCATGATCCGCCTCAACACACCCTCCGTGTTCCTGTACGGCGGCTCCATCCTTCCGGGCCGCCTCAACGGCAAAGACGTGACCGTCCAGGACGTGTTCGAGGCCGTAGGCCAACATCAGGCCGGCAACCTCTCCACCTGCGAGCTGGAAAAGCTCGAACAAGTCGCCTGCCCGTCTGCCGGGGCCTGCGGTGGCCAGTTCACCGCCAACACAATGGCCTGCGTGTCGGAAGCCATTGGCCTTGCCCTGATGAACTCCTCAGGCGCACCGGCCCCCTATGAGAGCCGCGACCAATACGCCGAAGCCTCAGGACGCGCGGTGATGAACCTGATCGACAAAAACATCCGCGCCCGCGATATCGTCACACTCAAATCGCTGGAAAATGCCGCCCGCGTGGTCGCCTGCACTGGCGGCTCGACCAATGCAGGACTGCACCTGCCCGCTATGGCCCATGAAGCCGGGATCGAATTCTACCTCGACGATGTGTGCCAAATCTTCAAAGACACACCCTACTTTGTCGACCTCAAACCGGGCGGCGCCTACGTGGCCAAAGACCTCTATGAGGCGGGCGGCCTCCCCGTGGTCATGAAAGAGCTGAAAAAAGAGGGGCTCTTGCACGAAGATTGCATGACCGCATCGGGCCGCACCATCGGCGAAGAACTGGACATGATCGATATCGAAGCCGATGGCCGCGTCATCTACCCGATTTCCAAACCGATCTCCAAAACCGGCGGCGTGGTCGGCCTCAAAGGCAATCTGGCCCCAACCGGTGCCATCGTAAAAGTCGCAGGCATGAGCGACGCGGAGCTGAAATTCACCGGCCCCGCTCGCGTGTTTGAATGCGAAGAAGACGCCTTTGAAGCAGTGCAAAAACGCACCTATAAAGAAGGCGAAGTGATCGTCATCCGCAATGAGGGCCCCGCAGGCGGCCCGGGCATGCGCGAAATGCTGGCCACCACCGCCGCTCTGTCGGGCCAAGGCATGGGCAAGAAAGTGGCGCTAATCACCGATGGCCGCTTCTCGGGTGCCACGCGCGGATTTTGCGTCGGCCATGTGGGCCCGGAAGCCGCCCATGGCGGACCGATCGCCATGCTCAAAGACGGCGACATGATCACGCTGGATGCCATCAACGGCGTGATTTCCGTCGACCTGTCCGAGGCGGATCTGGAAGCCCGCAAGAAAGACTGGAAAGGCCCGCGTGAGACGATCTACGCCTCCGGTGCCCTCTGGAAATATGCCCAACTGGTCGGCGAAACCTATAAAGGTGCGGTCACACATCCCGGTGGCGTTGCCGAAAAGCACACCTATATCGACCTTTAATGACCAGCAGCCGCTCATGGATAGACCGGGTCAGACAGCGCCGCATGCGGGGCTATTGGACCCGGCATCTTAAAGCCGGCTCTGTCTCGGAGGCGCTGCGCAAGGACGCACGCAAACTGCGCCGCATCCTCGACGAGATCGAATATAGCGCCAATGCCCCACAAGAGGCGGGCGATCTGGATGAGGGCCTGCCGACCACCACCCAATGGGCCGACCGGCCAGCCCCGTGGACCACACCGATCAAAATCAGCGGGGCCGCTCCTGTTGGACCGGGCACACGCATCGCCGAGGGGGCAAGCCTCTATCATGACGCGGATAAATCGGACGTGCTCTTGCGCCAATCACTTGGCCAAATCGCCAATGCAGCGCCGTTTCAACTCTCCATTGAAGTGACCGATTTTGATGGCGGCTATGTCTCACTGGCCCTTGGACTGCCGCAATCGGAGATTGCCAAAGTGCAGCGCAGTGACCTGATCCGCCTTGATCTGAGCTATTCCTGCGATCACCCGGTCAAAATGCTGGCCCGTACGAATATTAAAATCGGCCCCAATACGGAGCAGATTATCCGCGAGATTGACCCCACGCGCGTCAAACCGGTGGTGGAGTTCGACCTGTTCTACGCCGATCTGGACACATTGGAAATTAGCGACGTCTGGGTCGATATTATTTTTGAAAAACCGGTGATGAATTTGATCACCTTACATGATGTGCGATTATCGCGCCGCCCACGGGCCAACTTTTGAACCGACAACGACCACTTAACTGATTTAACTTCAAACCTTACCTTAACGTAACGTTACGCGTGACTCTCATTAGTCCTTGGTAAACACTTCCCATAATTGCATTTAAGGTTAACATTCATGTCTCACGAAATTTACCCTAACCTATTCAAAACACTCGATTTAGGGCATGTGACACTGCCAAATCGTGTGCTGATGGGCTCCATGCATACCAATCTTGAGGAAACCGGCGACTGGAACCGCGTCGCCCGGTTTTACGAGGCGCGCGCCCAAGGGGGTGTCGCCCTCATGGTCACCGGCGGGATTGCGCCCAACACCGAAGGCGCTGTCCTGCCCGGCGCGGCCGGACTTGCCACCGCACAGGACATCGCCCA
The DNA here is from genome assembly GCA_937920555.1 of uncultured Paracoccaceae bacterium. Taxonomy (GTDB): domain Bacteria; phylum Pseudomonadota; class Alphaproteobacteria; order Rhodobacterales; family Rhodobacteraceae; genus CAKZTM01. Next base: position 91,368 of record CAKZTM010000004.1, read on the forward strand.
CCACACAATCGTCACCGAACGGGTGCACGGCGCAGGCGGGCGCATTGCCATGCAAATCCTGCACGCCGGGCGCTACGCCTATGCCAAAAGCGCTGTCGCCCCGTCGCCGATAAAATCTCCAATCTCCCCTTTCGCGCCCACCGAACTCGATGAGGCAGGGATCGAGAAACAAATCGCCGATATCGTCACCACCGCCCAAAAGGCCCGCGAGGCCGGCTATGACGGGGTCGAAATCATGGGCTCCGAAGGCTATTTTCTGAACCAATTCCTCGTCACCCATACCAATAAACGCACCGACGCATGGGGCGGATCCTACGCCAACCGCATGCGCCTGCCCGTCGAGGTGGTGCGCCGCACCCGCCAAGCGGTGGGCCCCGATTTCATCTTGATCTACCGCCTGTCGATGATCGACCTGATCCCCAACGGCTCCACCTGGGACGAGGTGGTCCAACTCGCCAAAGCCATTGAGGCCGCAGGGGCCACCATCATCAACACCGGCATCGGCTGGCATGAAGCCCGCGTGCCCACCATCGCCACATCCGTGCCGCGCAGAGCCTTCTCATGGGTCACCAAAAAGCTGATGGGCGAGGTGCGCATCCCGATCATCACCTCCAACCGGATCAACACCCCAAAAGTCGCCGAAAGCGTGCTGGCCGATGGCTGCGCCGATATGGTCTCCATGGCCCGTCCATTTCTGGCCGACCCGGATTTCGTGGCCAAAGCCCGCTCGGGCCGCGCAGAGGAAATCGCTCCTTGCATCGCCTGCAATCAGGCATGCCTCGACCACACGTTTCAGATGAAAATCTCCAGCTGCCTTGTGAACCCGCAAGCCTGCTTCGAGACCGAGCTGACCTACACCCCCACCGATGCACCCAAAACAATCGCCGTGGTCGGCGCCGGCCCCGCAGGCCTGTCCGCAGCCATCATCTCAGCCCAGCGCGGCCACACCGTCACCCTGTTGGACCGCTCAGATGAGATCGGCGGCCAACTCAATATGGCCAAACAAATCCCCGGCAAAGAAGAATTCTGGGGCCTCGTCGACTATTACCGCACCCAACTGAACCTCGCAGGCGTGACAGTCAAACTCGGCCAGACCGCCACCGCGCAAGACCTGGCAGGCTTCGACAAGGTTATTATCGCCACCGGCGTCACCCCCCGCGATCCGCAAATCGAAGGCCAGGACCGCCCCAATGTGCTCAGCTATATCGACGTGCTCAGACATAAAAAACCGGTGGGCGACAAAGTCGTGATCATCGGCGCCGGCGGCATCGGCTTTGATGTGGCCGAATATCTCTCCCATGACGGCGAAAGCCCCACGGAAAATCTGGACCTGTGGAAAACCGAATGGGGGGTGGGCGATCCCGAGACAACCCCCGGCGGTCTGGCCAAAGCAGGCCCACAACCCGAACCCTCCCCGCGCCAAATCACATTGCTGCAACGCAAAGCCCAACGGCCGGGCAAGAAACTTGGCAAAACCACCGGCTGGATCCACCGCGCCTCGCTCAAAGCCAAAAACGTCGCAATGATCGGCGGCGTGAACTATGAGCGCATCGACAAGGACGGGCTTTGGGTCTCAACCGGTGCGGGGCGCGAAGACATCCGCCTGATCAAAGCCGATACAATCGTGCTATGCGCAGGACAAATCCCGGCGCGCGACCTCAGCGGGACACTTCCCGATGCACATGTCATCGGCGGCGCAGATGTGGCCGCGGAACTGGACGCCAAACGGGCCATCGACCAAGGGGCACGACTGGCCGCAACTCTGTAGCGCGCCCTTTCGATTTCCCAAAAATACTCAAAAAAACCAGCCCGCCGCCAATACAACCGATGCGACAGCGCAGATGCCGCCCAACAGATGCCAATGCACCCCGGTCAGGGGTGCCAAGCATCGCGCCGCACGCGTATGCGCGTGCGTCATTTTGCCAGCGACACGCCTCTGAGCCCGTTCATATGCGCCAACAACTCTGATGCAATCCCCGGCTCGCTCAGCGCATGACCATCACGCGCCAAAATCTTGATGGTCGAACGGGGCCATAAATCATGCAGCTTTTGCGCATGATGGGGCGGACAAATCATGTCGTAACGCCCTTGCACAATATGCCCCGGCACATCCGCAAGCCGCTCCATATTCGCCAAAATCTGCTGATCGGCACTCAAAAACCCCGCATTGATAAAATAATGGTTCTCCAAGCGCGAAAACGCACGGGCATAAGCCCCCGACGGCGATCCCGCACCGCGCGGCTCCAATGCGGCCAACGCGCTTTCCCAAGAGGCCCAGGCACGGGCAAACCGGGTCTGCTCGGTCATGTCGTCTGAAAATAACCGCTTGTGATAGGCCGCGATCATGTCGCCGCGCTCAGCCTCGGGCACAATGTCGCGAAAGGCGGCCCACTCCTTGGGCCAAAACCGCGACGCACCGCCGCCGTAAAACCAGTCCAACTCCTCCCCGGTCATCAAAAACACACCGCGCAACACCAGACGGGCCGCATGCTCGGGATGGGCTTGGGCATAAATCAACGCCAAAGCCGCCCCCCAAGAGCCGCCAAATACAATCCAGCGCTCAAGGCCCAAATGCGCCCGAATGCGCTCGATATCCGCCACCAGATCCCAGGTGGTGTTATGGGCCACCTCCGCATGGGGCGTTGAGCGTCCACACCCGCGCTGGTCAAACAGCACAATCCGGTAATAGCTAGGATCGAAAAACCGCCGCATGGTCGGGGAACACCCGCCCCCCGGCCCGCCATGCAGAACCACCACAGGCACGCCGCTGGGATTGCCGCATTGCTCTACATAAATCCTGTGGCCACCAGGCATGTCCATCATCACCTGATCAAATGGCTCAATGGCCGGATACAATTCCGGCTTGCCCCCTGCGCCACTTTGGCCCGCTTGTTCTCGCATTATGGCTCTTTAACCTCTGAAAAAACGGCCTATCCTATAGTGCAAGGTAATCAGAGCGAGCGCAATGGAAAGCCAAACCACCGTAGATCCGTCCGAAGTTGCAAAATTCGAGGCGATGGCCGCCGAATGGTGGGACCCCAATGGTAAATTCAAACCGCTTCACATGCTCAATCCATGCAGGCTCGACTATATCGTCGATCAGGTTAGCGCCGAGTTTACACGCGACCCGCGCCAACCCAAACCGTTTGAAGGCCTGCGCATCTTGGATATTGGCTGCGGCGGCGGGCTGCTATGCGAACCGATGGCCCGCCTTGGCGCGACAATTGTGGGGGCCGACGCCGCCCCGCGCAACATTCCCGTGGCCCAAACCCACGCGCAACAATCCGGCCTGACCATCGATTACCGCCATACCACCGCCGAGGATATGGCAGCGGCAGGCGAGCAATTCGACGTGGTGCTCAATATGGAAGTGGTCGAACATGTGGCCGACCCACTGGCCTATCTGACCGCCTGTCAGCAGTTGCTCAAACCGGGCGGGCTGATGATTTGCTCGACCATCAACCGCAATCCCAAAAGCTATGTGATGGCCATTATTGGCGCGGAACATGTGATGCGCTGGCTGCCCAAAGGCACCCATGAGTTCTCCAAATTCATAACACCCGATGAACTGTTTGACCTGATCACCCGCGCGGGTCTCGACCCCGTGGACCGCAAAGGGTTCGTGTTCAATCCGATCGGATGGAGTTGGTCGCTGTCGCACAAAGACCTGTCGGTCAATTATGTCACCGCAAGTGTGAAGCCGACCCCGTAGCGCGTGCTGCTTTGACCGCAAAGGCACCCTGTGTGGCCCAAATCAGCCTGAACCTTGGATGTCAGGCCGCATTTGGGTGATGCAATGCAAGATCAATGCGCTCCGGGGCCGGCCTCACTCCCCCCCAGCTCGAATTCAGCGGTGGGGCTGTCGCATGAAATCGCCCAGGGTGGCTCTGTCCGCATCGGCTTGGCTCAACCCAACATCGCGCAGTAAAGCCACATCAAGGGCGCGGAATTTGTGCAACTCAGAATAGGCTTTGAAGATCCGGAAAAAACGGCGCGGCTTGCGCGATGTCTTGGGCGGGATGTGGGAAAATCCGTCCATCCGGGTGGCGGTCATCATGGAGTTGAACAAGATGCTCATGGCGTGGTGTCCTTTGTGCTGTCTGGCGCCGTCATTGGCTATGCACAACAGATGCCAGAGCAGCCGCCCCGCCTCTGTGAACTGCTTCACACTTCATTAAGAAATTTTGGAAAAGGCGGGGTTTTGGGTCCAAAAACAGCGTACGGCCGGTTAAGATTTGGCCGAAAAACCCCAAAAGCCTACAAATGTCATACAAAAGTCATACACAAATCATACATATTGATGACTCTCAAAAACCGGCGTTAACCTTTAAAAATAAGGCTCAAACCGACCTCGTCGCGCCATGTTAACTTATTTGCGTATCTGCATGGCGCAAAGCCCGCCCAAGCGGGATAAAACTGACGACAATCAACAAGGACGCCACAAGATAAGGCCCGCCGGGGAAATAAGCCCCCTGCCCGTCCGCCAGCTTGAAGAAAATCGCCGTCATCACCAGCGCCGAGACGATCGACGTCACCGCCGCAATAGCCCCCAAAACGCCCTGCAATTCACCCTGCTCGCTGTCAGATACCAGCCGCGTCATCATGCCGGTCAATGCCGCGCCTGCCACATGGGAAATGCACGAAATCGGTATGATCGCCAGCACCATCCATGTCTGACTTGCAAAGGCCACCAAAAACAGCGACAGCGCCCCGCAACCAAGCCCAACCAGCACCGTTTTGGGCTCGCCGATGGCGGGAATAATCCAGCGGATCAGCCCCCCTTGCACAATTGCCGTGCCGATCCCGTAATAGGCCAGCGTCAGCCCAATCATGGCCTCACTCCAGCCAAAGGTTTGCGTCCCCCAATAAGCCCAAATCGCGGGGTAAGTGAAATCTGCAAGCGACATCAAAGTGATAACGACCAGAAATGATTGCAGCCCTTTCATTTTGAACGCCCGCAAAAGCGACGAAAACGGATTGGCAGACTTTAGCGAAAAGGCCCGCCGGTTCTCCTCTTTGAGGGATTCCGGCAAGACGAAAAGCCCGAAAAGCACACCGATAAAACAGATGCCAGCAGCCAGATATAGCGGCGCGCGAACCCCCAGCTCAGCGGCCAAACCACCCAGAACAGGCCCGATAATAAAGCCCATTCCAAAGGCCGCGCCCACCAGCCCGAAATTTTGCGACCGTTTGGACTTCTCCGACACATCCGCAATATAGGCCGTCGCCACCGTGTACGAGGCCCCAGCCAGCCCGGCCAGAAACCGCCCCAAAAAGAGCAGCCAGACATTCCACGCCACAGCCATCAACAGATAATCTACCACCAAGGCCGCAAGGCTGACCAAGATCAGCGGGCGACGGCCAAAACGGTCTGACAAAGCCCCGATAATGGGCCCGAACAAGAACTGGTTCACCGCATAAACCGCCGTCAACACTCCGCCAATCATTGCCGTCTCCGCAACAGTTTTGCCGGTCAATTCAACCAGCAATTTTGGCATGATCGGGATGATGATCGACATGCCCAACGCATCAATGAACACCACAAAGACAGCAAACCAAAGGGCGGGGGAACGGCTGGACATATGAGGGCTCTTTTCAGGCATCAAAACAACATGACGTCTTGGGGATAGCGGATGCTTGAGATTGGCACAATCCGTGTGCATCATAAGCCGCAGATAAGGCGGAGACGTGCAATGGATGCAGACCTTTCACAACCGATTTTGGACGCGCGGAACTTTCTGAGCAAACTCAAAGCCAACAACAATCGCGACTGGTTCCAAGATCACAAAAAGGACTATGAGGCGGCAATCAAACACCCCGGCCAGGCCATTGGTGTCGAGATGACAGGCCGCCTGAGCACACGCACCGGTCGGGAGATGACGCACAAGCTGTTTCGGATCAACCGCGACGTGCGGTTCTCCAAGGACAAAACGCCCTATAACACCCATCTTCACCTGCTATGGGCGGATGGCAGCGGGCCGGGATTTTTTTTCGGTGTCTCAGCCGATTATGTGACCGCCGGGTGCGGGTTGATGAACTTGGAAAAAGACGCGCTGGATCGCTACCGCACCTTGATCGACGAGACCGGCGAAGATGTGCAGGCCACACTCAGCGCGCTCATTCAAACAGGCCACCGCATGGATGAACCCCCGCTCAAACGCGTGCCATCCCCCTATCCAAAAGACCACCCTCACGGCAAGCTTCTCAGGCGTAAGAGCTTTGCGGTTTGGCGCGACCTTGCCCCCCAAAATCTGACCACCGACGGGCTGTCTGATGCCTTTGAGGCGCTGATGCCGGTCTATCAGTTCTGCTGCAAAATCGGCTGAGGAAGGCGCGACACCAGACCTCCACCGGGCACTGATGGCGGACCAATGCGCGCCTGCGCGAGCCCTCAAAGCAGCGAACGCAGCTTTATATCTTTATGGTTTGATCCCGGATATTGTGGAGGTCTCGCCCTCAAAACAGGCCCTGCCGCATAAATTGCGCCGCGCCCCAAATTGGCCATTTGCCGAGAAAACACGAAAACCTCAGGCCCGGGACCCGATTTAAACCTTACCAAAAGGTTAACAGCCACCAGATCGATTTATGATTCGTTAACCAATTTAGGTGCCTAGTCCAGTAAATCTCGACAGGAGGCTCAATTGGGCACGTCACATCACAGGCCCATCGGCCAAAAAAACCTTGGCTTATCGGAGTTGGGACTGTTCAACAAAATCGCCGAGAGCGTCTTTGATGAGCTGACCGAACTTACCGCTACTATTTGCGACGCCGATGTGGCGCTGATCTCCGTGATTGATGCGCCTAATGATCGTCAGGTTTTCAAAAGTGCCTTGGGCCTGCCTGCCCCGTGGGCGGAAAAGATGGAAACCCCTCTTTCGCACTCGTTTTGTCAACATGTGGTCGCCGATGACGCACCGCTTATTGTAGATGACGCCACCGCCCATCCGGTCGTTTGCGACAATCTTGCGATCCGTGATCTTAACGTCAAAGCCTATTTGGGCGTGCCCATCTACGGGCTCGAAGGACAACCCATTGGCGCCCTTTGCGCCATCGCCAGTGAACCCAGAGCGTGGAACCGGGGGCTGGTCCCGCGCTTGAATGCGGTCGCACGCTGTGTATCCAACGAGGTGCAACTGCGCGCCGCTCTTAAAAACAGCCGCTCCACCAGCAAAGAGCTTGCAGAAATGCGCTCGCAGGACTTGCGCTACCATGCACTTCGCGAATCCGTAACGCTTGCATTTCTTACACCTGATTTGCCCGTTGAGGATCGATTTCGCCTGATTTTGAAAACTGGCAGCGAGGCGTTCGGCATGGAACGCGCCGCTATCAACAAGTTCGAAGCCTCCCACTCCACCATCATCTTTTCCTATTCCAAAGATGGCAAAAGCTACGAGAGCAACAAACGCAAAAACTCGAACTCTTTATGCGGCCATATGATGCGCGATCAATGCAATCTCAGCTATGCGGATGATCGCAAAGCCCCGGTCGGGGCGCTGGTGGATATGACCAATACCACCCCTGGAAGTTATATTGGTGCTCCGTTGATCTTTGGCGGCCATCTTTATGGCAGCATCGGATTTTCCCACTCGGACCGGCGCAGTCAGGATTGGACCGAAAACGAATATTCCATTCTGGGTATCATTGCCGCACTTGTCGCCACCAACCTCACCCTTTTGTCCGAGATCGAGCGCCTGCGCGCCTCGGAAGTGGCATTGCTGAGCTATGTCAACCAAATCCGCGAACGTGGCCCCGCCCATTCGGCCGTCGTCGCCTAGGCGGGAACGACCCTACCGCCTGTCCAAATCGCCAGAACGGTGCGTTTTCTCACCGCGCACCGGGTGTCTCCTGAGATAGCTTTTGCCCATTCGCAAAATCTATTTTCACACAAAAGGAGTGCCGTCATGCCAGATGGTGAGTTAATTTCAGCCAGTAAAGTGCCTTGCTGCCCGGAGCTGTCAAAAGAGCCGTGCTGCGAAAGGCTGCAATTCAAATACCGACTTCAAAACACGCTGGGCGATATACCGGTAGAGGTCGGGCTGGTCTTTGAGTTGGAACGGTGTCCGGGCCCGATGTCGCTTGGTGATATTGTTTATTCCACGACACTTTTACCCGGCGAAAAAGTACGGCTTTATTCCAACAATCGCTACAGCCGGTTCACCTATGACAGCGAAAGCGAGGTGTCTTACCGCCATGAGACATCTTCTGACGAGTCCTTTTACATGTCGTCCATGGATCGTTTTATGTCAGACCTGACCGTTACCGATGAGGGCGAATCCAACAGCTCCTCCAGCGGTAGTGCCGATGGGTCCGCAAGTGCGCGCGGCGCTTTGGGCACGCTCCTTCTTGGCCCAAGCGGCAGCGTCTCAGGCAGTTACTCGGCCCAAGCCAGTGCTGATTTTGCACGAGAAATCTCGTCTCATGCCGCTATTTCCAACGACCGCTCACTCTCTGCGGTGCGCGCGGCAAACTCCGTGTCCATTGGCGAGGTGCAATCGCGTACCCATGCAGAGGGGGAAAGCGAAAGTGCCTATGAGGCATCCACCCGGACCCTTGAGAACAAGAACCAATGTCATGCGGTGAATTACTTCGCCTATCAGCTTGAAAAGAGCCAGACGATCAAGTTCCGTATCAAGGCTGTGACCCGACGGGTGATTGATGCCGCAGCCCCAACAAACGCCACGGTGCGGCCCATTGCGCCGCCCACAGATATCGCCGTCGTACCAACGGCTGTTTTGGCCACCAATCAGGAACGGGTGAATGTGGAAAACGTAGGGCGTGCCAGCGTCTTTGCGGAGAAAGCAAACCTGATCGACACATCGGTCCTGCCCACATCAGCCGGCGGTATTGGCCTAACCGCCGCGCGGGTGCCCGAGCGGTCGCAGCTCAAACCGGTTGATGACGCTGCGCGGGAAAAAGCGCTCAGGGCGGTCGACGAGCAGTTGGTTAAAGCCAAGGTGATCGACGCGGTTGGCGGTGGCGTCACAAAAGCGCTGGCCGCAGAGTTGGAGTTTGAGATCACCACCTGCATTCCAACCCAAGCCATTTTGGTCAAGGGCTGCATTGATGATTGCAATGTGTGTGAGCCCAGCTTGCAAAAGTCTATCGAGCTGGATTTGGAGCGTAAAGACTTGGAAAACAAGCTTCTGGCCCGCCAGATCGAGCTTCTGGATCAGGCGGCGGAATACCGGTGCTGCCCAAAGGGCGAGGAAGAGCCGGGCGCCCCGACCGACGACTAACAGCCCTACCTGGAGCGTTCCGCTTTAAAACGAAAAAACCCGGAGCTTTACGGCTCCGGGTCACATCCTGTTGGACATGGGCGCAGGTGTTGCTTAGGGCTTAAAGCCCCAAATCACCTATCAAATTGGTTAGATCATTCATCCGCTGGTTCAAGGCCGTGCGGGTCAGATCGTCGGCCGTTTCAGCCGCCGCAGAGGCTTCCGCAACCAAAGCCTCGATGTTGTCGCGTGCGACATCCTCGCGGCTCATGGCTTGTTCCGCCAGAACGGTTGTGCCGCTATCAGAAATCTCGGCAAAGCCACCTGTGACCACGTATTCTGTCACACCTGACGCGTCATGAACCTTAATCACACCGGGACGAAGCGTGGTGAGCAACGGCGCATGATTTGGCATTGCCGCCAGATCACCTTCCATGCCCGGAAGCTCGACCATAGTGGCCTCCACGCTTGCCAGCTTCTTTTCTGGGGATACCAGATCAAATTGGACCATATCGGCCATGTTGGTCTCCTCAATCCGCAGGGTGTCGTGCGCACACCCACCCCGCGCCAGTTAGATTAGGCAGCTTCCGCAGCCATACGCTCGGCTTTTTCCAGCACCTCGGCGATACCGCCAACCATGTAGAAAGCAGCCTCCGGCAGGTGATCATACTCGCCTGCCACAACAGCCTTGAACGACGCGATTGTGTCTTCCAGTGCCACCTGCTTACCATCAGAACCGGTGAACACTTTCGCCACGTCAAAGGGCTGTGACAAGAAGCGCTCGATCTTACGGGCACGGGCCACGGTGAGTTTGTCTTCCTCCGACAGCTCGTCCATACCCAGAATGGCGATGATGTCTTGCAGCGACTTATAGCGCTGAAGAACCTGCTGTACGTCGGTGGCAACTTTATAGTGCTCCTCACCGATGATCAGCGGGTCCAAAAGACGTGATGTGGAACCAAGCGGGTCGACAGCCGGATAAATACCCTTCTCCGAGATCGCACGGTCCAGAACCGTGGTCGCGTCCAAGTGGGCAAAGGATGTCGCAGGCGCCGGATCGGTCAAGTCATCGGCAGGCACGTAAACCGCTTGCACCGATGTAATCGAGCCCGATTTGGTGGACGAAATACGCTCCTGCATCGCACCCATGTCGGTGGCCAGCGTTGGCTGGTATCCCACCGCGGACGGGATACGACCAAGAAGCGCTGACACCTCGGAGCCCGCCTGTGTGAAGCGGAAGATGTTGTCCACGAAGAACAACACGTCCGAGCCGGACTGGTCACGGAACTGCTCAGCAAGTGTCAAACCTGTCAGAGCAACCCGCATACGCGCACCCGGAGGCTCGTTCATCTGGCCGTAGACCAGCGAAATTTTACTATCTTCAAGATTGTCTGGCACGATAACACCGGATTCGATCATCTCGTGGTAAAGGTCGTTTCCTTCACGGGTCCGCTCTCCAACACCGGCGAACACAGACACACCAGAGTGCACCTTCGCGATGTTGTTGATCAGCTCCATGATCAAAACTGTCTTACCAACACCCGCACCACCGAAGAGGCCAATTTTACCACCCTTTGTGTAAGGCGCCAAAAGGTCGATGACCTTGATGCCTGTCACAAGAATTTCTGTTTCAGTGGACTGCTCGGAGAACTCGGGCGCGTCACCGTGGATCGAACGACGCTCGGTCGCTTTCACAGGGCCTTGTTCGTCAACCGGCTCTCCAGTCACGTTCAGGATGCGGCCCAATGTACCGTTTCCGACGGGAACAGTGATTGGTCCGTTTGTGTTTGTCACTTCTTGACCACGGACAAGACCTTCGGTCGCGTCCATCGCAATTGCGCGCACTGTGTTTTCGCCAAGGTGCTGTGCCACTTCGAGCACCAGCGTCTTGCCATTGTTCATCGTTGTCAGCGCGTTCAAGATCTCTGGAAGATCATCGCCAAACTGAACGTCTACAACGGCGCCAATCACCTGCGTGATTTTGCCTTTTGCGTTAGCCATGTTTCGTCTCCGGTTCTGTCAGTCTTAGAGCGCTTCCGCGCCCGAAATAATTTCAATCAGCTCGTTGGTAATGACGGCCTGCCGCGAGCGGTTGTACTGGATGGTCAGCTTGTCGATCATTTCGCCAGCGTTGCGCGTCGCATTGTCCATTGCGGACATCCGTGCGCCTTGCTCTGACGCTGCATTCTCAAGCAGTGCAGAAAAGATCGCCGTTGCCACGCCGCGTGGAAGCAAATCCGCGAGGATTTCCTCTTCACTTGGCTCGTAGTCATACAATGTGACTTCAGCATCTTCAGCGGTCTCAAACTTTGCGGGAATGATCTGCTGTGCTGTCGGGTGCTGCGTCACAACGTTCTCAAAGCGCGCAAAGAAAATGGTTGCGACATCAAATTCTGCTGTGTCAAAGCGGGTCAGCACGTCTTTTGCAATGCCTTGTGCATCCGCGTAACCCAGACGCTTTACAGCGGACAGGTCAACGTGACCAACAAAGTGATCGCCCAAGTCGCGTTTGATCGCATCGCGGCCCTTTTTGCCAACAGTCAGGACTTTTACAGTCTTGCCTTCAGCCAACAGCTTTTGTGCATGCGATTTAGCAAGCTTGGCGATGTTGCCGTTAAAGCCACCACACAAACCACGTTCCGCTGTCATGACGATCAGCAAGTGCACTTGGTCGCTACCGGTGCCCGACAACAACTTGGGTGCAGCTTCCGATCCAGCCGAACCCGCCGCAAGCCCTGCCATCACAGCGTTGAAACGCTCTGTGTAGGGACGCGACGCTTC
>CAKZTM010000005.1 GCA_937920555.1 uncultured Paracoccaceae bacterium
ATTGGTTTTTTGAAAAGGTTAACGGCGCTTTTTGGGCCGTCTCAAACTGTATGATTTGTGTATGACTTTTGTATGACTCTTGTATGACAAATCGGGTGATTGGCCGTGGTTAAGACGGCGTTCGGTGAGGGTTTGGTAAGCTTGGTTAATGATGTGTGAAGGTGGAGGGGGCGTGGGGGTTAGTCGCGGGCTTGGTCGCTTGGAGCGACGTCCCGATATGGATATTTGGGGAACATTGAAAGGGGTTGGTTGCGTCCCCAGTTCGCGGAGGTTGTGGCTTGGCGATGGGGCGTTTTGGTTGAATGGTGGAGCCGCTGTCGCGGAACATTGAAAGGGGTTGGTTGTGTGTCCAGTTCGCAGAGGTGGTGGCTTGGCGATGGGGCGTTCTGGTTGAATGGTGGAGCCGCTGTCGCTGAACATTGAAAGAGGTTGGTTGGGTGCCCCGGTCGCGGACGTGGTCCGGTGATTTGATGGTATTGGGTTGTGATCCAATTGCCGTGTCGGCGGCCCGGCAAGGAGTATCGCGCTACCGCGTCCGTTTTAAGAGCCGGGCAGCGGCGGGGTGACAGCGCCCACATTGCTAAACAGGCTGCGCAGCACGCTTGTGCGGCGGCCATCTGTCGGGGTCACGCGGGTTTGCAGGTTGATGACCTGTCCGTCCTCCAACCCGTATTCGTTGATCGCGGTCAGCACGTCATCGCCATCAAAGGAAAATTCCAGCACCCGCCGTTCGACCACTTTTGGCTCCAAGTACAGGAACGTTCTCACGGTGGTCTCAATATAGTACCACGCATCGCTCTCAAATGTGCCCGTGTCAGCGGCGCGGCCGATCGTCTCTTCGACGCTGGATTTGGTGTCAGCGCCCACAAGCAGCAAATCCAGATCATCCTGCACGGGAACATATCCATGGGTTCGCAAAATCGGCGCACAGCCAGCGATAAGCACCAAAAATCCTGCAACTAGTCCAAGCCTGATTGACATAAGACGCTTTCCCGACATATCTGCGCATAACAATTGGCGCTGAGTTGATGCCTATCAATGCGAGGCGCTGAGTTCAAGAAACATGAGCCCCGTGGCGACGTCCACGTCCAAAAACGGATCAGCCAATGTCAAAACCAGTCGAAATCGCCGCCCAACTGGGCTACAGCCACGCCATCGACGTCTCGGACCTGCCCAAAAACCGGACCCGTCGGTTTGCGTTGAGCCTTGATGAGACGGAGTTGGCCGCATTGGCCGATGATCTGCGCATTCTTGGGGTCAAAAAGCTGAAATTTGAGGGTGAGATCGCCTATAATGATCAAGGCGAGGTCGTGGTGCGCGCCGATCTGGGTGCCACGGCCACGCAAGCCTGTGTGGTCACGCTGGAGCCCGTGCGCACCCGCATTGATGAAGAGATCGTCCGGCGTTTTTCGCCCGATCTGGAGGCGTTGAGCGAGGTCGGGCAAATGTTGCCTGAGGAGGACGAGAATGTTGATCCTTTGGGCGATGTGATCGATCTTGGTTTGGTGCTGGTGGAAAGCATCGCGCTGAACCTGCCGGACTTCCCAAGGGTCGACGGGGCGGAGTTGAAGCAACGGGTTTTTGCCGAGCCCGGCGTAGCACCCTTGACCGATGAGGACGCCAAGCCCTTTGCCGGGCTGGCGGCTTTGAAGGACAAGCTGTCCAAGGATTGAACGGGTTTCCCTTTTGGCCGCGTTCACTAGACTGGGCGTCAGGAAAAGGAGAAGCTCATGTCCGGTAAACCCAGTATTGACCCCAAACCCGACGGCCCTCTGGCGCTTACAGGTGAGGTTGAGTTTGTAACCTCTGACGGGCAGGTGGCGGCCCCTGAGGCTGCGCGGTATTTGTGCCGCTGCGGATTGTCCAAGACCAAGCCATATTGTGACGGCTCTCACAAGGATGCGGGGTTTTCGTCGGAAAATACCGGCACGCCGCGCGACAAGTTAATCGCCTATGAAGGGGCCGAGGTGACGGTGCATTACAGCCCATATCTGTGCTCTCATGCGGCGGAGTGTAACAAGCGTTTGGCGTCCGTGTTCAATTCCAAGGAAAAGCCGTGGATCCAGCCCGACAAGGGTTCGGTTGAGGCCATTTGGGATGTGGTGCGGGCCTGTCCCTCAGGGGCTTTGCAGGCCAGTGTAGCCGGTGCCGGGCCACAGCACCGCGCGGGCGACGCGCCAAAGGTTGCGGTGGAAAAGAACGGCCCTTACCGGGTTGAGGCGGTATCTTTGGAGGGTGCGGATTTTTCGCAGCATGCGACGGCTCAGAAATATGTGTTGTGCCGATGTGGTCATTCCAAGAACAAGCCGTTTTGCGATGGGTCTCACAGTGGTTCTGGCTGGACCGATGACTGAGTTGCACTTGGATTGGGCATAGGGGTCCGGACCTGACGTCATGTGTCTAAAAAGCGTTGCAAAGCGCCGGAATTATTGCTCTGCTCTTGGCCAGACTTATGACAGGGAGAGTCGCATGAACACATCTATGCTTTGGGTTGCCACCGCCGTTGCCTTGGCCGGAACAACCGCCTTTGCGCAAGAGGTTCGGGTTTACAATTGGTCCGATTACATTGACGAGGCGCTTTTGGAGAAGTTTGAGGCCGAGACCGGTTTTGAGCTGATCTATGACGTTTTTGACAGCAACGAGGTTTTGGAGACCAAGATGTTGGCCGGTGGGTCCGGTTATGATGTTGTGGTGCCGTCGGGCACGTTCCTTCAGCGTCAAATTTCTGCCGGAGCGTTTCAGGAACTGGACATGTCCAAGCTGCCCAACGCGGCGAACCTTTGGGATGTCATTCAGGACCGCACCGCGCAGTATGACCCCGGCAACGCCTATTCGATCAATTACATGTGGGGCACCACCGGGATTGGTGTGAACATGGGCAAAGTGGCTGAGATTTTGGGGGATGATGCGCCCATCGGCTCGCTTGATCTGGTGTTCAATCCGGCGCACATGGAAAAGCTTGCGGCATGCGGTGTGCATTTCTTGGATGCGCCCTCGGAGATGATCCCGGCGGCTTTGGCGTATTTGGGTGAGAACCCGGACAGTCAGGACCCTGAGGTGATTGCCAAGACCGAGGCGGTTTTTGCGGGCATTCGCCCATATGTCCAAAAGTTCCATTCGTCTGAGTATATCAATGCGCTGGCCAATGGTGACATCTGTGTCGCTGTGGGTTGGTCGGGTGATATTTTGCAGGCCCGCGACCGTGCGGCGGAGGCCGATAACGGGGTTGAGGTTGCCTATAACGCTCCTCAGGAGGGTGCGTTAATGTGGTTTGACCAGATGGCCATCCCTGTGGATGCGCCCAATCCTGAGGGTGGGTTGGCGTTTTTGAACTTCATCATGGATGCTCAAAACATGGCTGATGCGTCCAACTACGTCTATTATGCCAATGGCAACAAGGCGAGCCAGCCATTGTTGGAAGAGGATGTCATCGGAGACCCTGCGATTTATCCAGATGAGGCGACGCTTGAAAACCTCTACACCACCACGCCTTATGACGCGAAGGTTCAGCGTGTGGTTACCCGTCTTTGGACCAAGGTAAAGTCCGGGACATAAGTTATGCGGCGGGGTGGGTTTGCCTGCCCCGCGCTTTCCGAGAGGTTGCATTTTGCAGACAGAGGTTTTTGCGCCATGGGATGATCCAGATCAGAAACCCCTGATCCGGTTCAAATCTGTAAAGAAGCAATTCGGTGATTTTACAGCGATCCAGGATCTTAGTCTGGATATTTTCGAAAAAGAGTTTTTCGCGCTATTGGGGCCGTCCGGCTGTGGCAAGACCACCATGATGCGCATGTTGGCGGGATTTGAGACGCCCACCTCCGGGTCGATTGAGCTGGCGGGCCAAGATATCGGGTCAGTGCCGCCCAACAAGCGGTCCGTTAATATGATGTTTCAATCCTATGCGCTGTTTCCGCATCTGAGCATTTGGGAAAACATTGCCTTTGGGCTGAAGCGCTCCAAAATGCCCAAGGGAGAGATTGAGGCCCGCGTCGAGGAGATGTTGCGCCTGACCCGTCTGGAGAAGTTCAAAGCGCGCAAGCCTCATCAAATCTCGGGCGGGCAGCGGCAAAGGGTGGCCTTGGCGCGGTCCCTGGCCAAAGCGCCCAAACTGTTGCTGTTGGATGAGCCTTTGGCAGCGCTTGACAAGAAGCTGCGCCAAGACACGCAGTTTGAGTTGATGGATATCCAAGAGAAGACCGGGACCACTTTTGTGATTGTCACCCATGACCAAGAGGAGGCGATGACCGTTGCCTCGCGGGTGGCGGTTATGGATGAGGGGCGGTTGATGCAAGTGTCCACGCCTGCCACCATTTATGAAGCGCCAAATTCGGTTTATGTGGCCGATTTCATTGGCGAGGTGAACATTCTGTCGGGTCACGCCAAGCCTGCCGGTGACGGGCTTTATGCGGTCACCTGGGCCGATGGCCAGCCCCCTGTCATAGCCGCGTCCAACACGCCTTACAGCGATGGGCAGCAGGTTCATTTGGCCATCCGCCCGGAGAAGGTTGCGATTTCGGAGGCCAAGCCGGACGCGGAAAATGCGGTGGAGGGCAAGGTTCTGGATATCGCCTATCTTGGCAATCTTTCGACTTATCACATCGCGCTTGCGGGCGGCCAAATCATCAAAGCGCAGACCGCCAATACGCAGCGGATCTCACGGCGCAGTTTTACATGGGAAGACACGGTGTGGCTGTCATGGACGCCGACCGCCGGTGTGTTGCTGGATCAATGAGGCGCTTTATTCTCATTGCGGTGCCCTACATTTGGCTTTTGGCGCTGTTTCTGGTGCCGTTTCTGATCGTCTTCAAAATCGCACTGTCCGACACGGCTTTGGCGCGTCCCCCCTATTTGCCGCAATTTGATTGGGCCACGGGCCTTGGCGCGTTTCTGGCTGAGCTGGATTTCGAGAATTTCGTGTTTCTGACCTCGGATGCGCTCTACTGGAAAGCCTATCTGAGCAGTTTGCAGATCGCGGTGATTGCGACGCTGATCACGCTTTTGGTGGGCTATCCGATTGCCTATGCCATGACCCGCGCCCCCGAGGCGTGGCGGCCCACGCTGATGATGTTGATTATTCTGCCGTTTTGGACCAGCTTTTTGATCCGAATTTATGCGTGGATGGGCATTCTAAGCCAAGAGGGGTTTCTAAATCAGTTTTTGCTGTGGACCGGTGTGATCTCAGCGCCGCTGACGATCCTCAATACCAATGTGGCGGTCTATATCGGGATTGTTTACACCTATTTGCCGTTCATGATCCTGCCCATTTATGCGGCTTTGGACCGGCTGGACGGGTCGCTTATTGAAGCCGCGGAGGATTTGGGGTGTTCGCGCCTCAGCGCGTTTTGGCTGGTGACCATTCCTTTGTCCAAAAACGGGATTGTGGCGGGGAGTTTCCTTGTTTTCATCCCCACTTTGGGCGAGTTTGTGATCCCCTCATTGCTGGGCGGGTCGGGCACGTTGATGATCGGTAAAGTGCTGTGGGAGGAGTTCTTCTCCAACCGCGACTGGCCGGTGGCGGCGGCTGTGGCGGTGGTCTTGCTGGTGATCTTGATCGTGCCGATCGTGCTGTTCCAGCGCAACCAGCAAAAACAGGCGGAGGCGGAGGCATGACCCGGCTCAGTTGGTTCAATGTGGTGTCTTTGACGGTCGGGTTTGCGTTTCTTTACATCCCGATCCTGATCCTTGTGATCTACAGTTTCAACGAGAGCAAACTGGTGACGGTGTGGGCCGGATTTTCCACCAAATGGTATGCGGAGTTGATGCAAAACGAGGCGTTTTTGAATGCTGCATGGGTGACGGTGAAAGTGGCCGTGTTCTCGTCCACCATTGCGACCGTGTTGGGCACAATGGCGGCTTACGTGTTGGTGCGCGGTGGGCGTTTTACCGGGCGGACGGTGTTTTCGGGCATGGTGTATGCGCCTTTGGTGATGCCCGAGGTGATCACGGGCCTGTCGCTGTTGCTGCTGTTTATCGGGCTCAATCTGGACCGGGGGGTTTTGACCATTGTGCTGGCCCATGCCACGTTTTCCATGTGCTATGTTTCGGTGGTGGTCTCGGCCCGGTTGATGACGTTTGACCGCGCATTGGAGGAGGCAGCACTTGATCTGGGGGCCTCGCCCTTTGAGGCGTTTCGGTTGGTGACATTGCCCATTATTGCCCCTTCGGTCATTGCCGGTTGGCTTTTGGCGTTCTCTTTGTCGCTGGATGATCTGGTGATCGCGTCGTTCACCTCTGGCCCGTCGGCCACGACCTTGCCGATCAAGATATTTTCCGCTGTCAGGCTTGGGGTCAGCCCGGAGATTAACGCGCTATCGACGATCATGATTGCGATTGTCACTTTGGGTGTGATCACGGCCTCGCTGATCACCAAGCGCAACGCGGTGCGCCAGCAACGGGATCAGCAATTGGCCGAGCGCACTAGCTGAGGATTGCAGCGCCCGTGGGCAGGGGTGCGTCGGCGTGGATCAGGCCTGCTGCTTGCAGGTCGGTCCAAAGGGCAGGTGGTGTGGTTTGGGATGCCCAGTTCAGAATGCCTTTGAATTCCGCGCCATTTTTCGCCCCCGGTATCACCGATGAGACCACCGGGTGGGCCAGCGGGAATTGCAGGGCGGCAACCGGCAGCTCCACCTTGTGATCGGTGCATATTTCGCCGATTTTGCGGGTCCGGGCTTTCACATCCTCAGGCGCGGAGGCGTAGTTCCACATGTCTTTGCCCACCAAAATGCCGGAATTGAACGGCCCGCCGATGATCAGCGAAGCGCCGCGATCCATGCAGGACGGGATCAGGTCCGACAGCGGGTCTTGTTCGAGCAACGTGTAGCGCCCGGCCAAAAGAAACGTGTCCCAATCGCCGATGTCCAGCGCGCTCATGCAAATGGCGGCTTCGTTCACGCCAAGGCCGATGGCTTTGACATCGCCGTTATTGCGCAGCTCGTCCATGGCCCGGTAGCCACCATCGGTGAGTTGTTTGAAGTAGTGGGCGTTGTCCTTGGCGCCGTGCTGAAGCTCGCCGATATCATGGGCCAGCAGGATATCTATCCGGTCCAAACCCAGCCGTTGCAGGCTGTCCTCAAACGAGCGCATGACCCCGTCATAGGTGTAGTCATAGACCGGGTGAAACGGCAGCGGGTTGTTCATGCCCGCGTCTTCAAACGGGTTGGGGAGCGCGCCGGGGGCCAGCAGGCGGCCGCATTTGGATGACAGGATATAGTCGCGGCCCCGAATGGCGTCGCCCACTGCGCGCTCGGAGCGGCCAAACCCGTAAAAGGGTGCTGTGTCCACGAATGTGATGCCCGCCTCGAAGGCTGCGTTCACCACATCGAGCCCGTCAGTATGGGATACCTCGCTGAAATTGCCCGCCAGGGGGGCACCGCCGACGCCAAGTTCTGTGACCTCTAGGTCGGTTTGCCCGATGGGCCGCGATTGAACATTCATTGTGGTATTCCTTACCCTATTTATGGGCAAGCTAACGCGGGCGGGTCAGGGTTTCAAATCTGAACTGCGGCGCTTTCGCAGGCTGTAAAGATTGGAGGCAAGCAGCACGGCAAGCACCACAGCGCCGCCCAGCAGCACGCGGCTGCCCGGATTTTCGCCTAGAACGAACCACACCAGAAGGGGTGCCAAGACGGCCTCTAGCAGCAGGATGACCGAGACCTCGGCGGCGGTGATGTAGCGCGGGCCCATAGACATCAGCACAAAGCCCAAGGGGACGAATATTGCGGCATTGAGGATGATCCACAGCCATTCGATCCCCTCCAGCAGATAGGCCGGGGCGAGGATCAGACCGGCCAGCGAGGCCAGCGCATAGGCGATGGTCAGGGCGGGCACAATGGGCAGGCTTGGCGTGTGGCGCACGGCGGTGAAGGCGATGGCCAGCGACACAGCCACGCCAAGGGCCGCCAGATCGCCGGTCAATTTATGGGCATTGTCGCCCGATGCGCCGCTGGCGATGATAGCGACACCCACAAGCGCGCCGATGATAGTCCAGACCATGCGGCGGTTAAGGCGTTCGCGCAGCACCAGCCAGCTTATGATTGCGGAAAAGACCGGTGCTGTGGACACCAAAAAGAGCGTTGAGGCAACCGAGGTGTTTTCAAGTGCGACGATGAACAAGAAGGAGCCTGCGGCCTCGCTCAATGCGAAGATTATGGCCGCGCGCGAGAGGATTTTGGGGATCGAGCGGGTGATCAGCAGATAGGTCATCAGCACCAGACATGAGATGCCAGAGCGCAGGAATATGATGGTCATGGCGTCTGCATCAATGAGCCGGACCATCAGGCTATCCGGCACGATGGCCAGCACCCCCAACGCGGTGATCAGCACGCCTTTGAGTTGGTTGGTCATGGTGTGACGTCTTCGATCCGGCGCCAATGATGGACGACGCGACGCTCGGGTATGGCCATTGCAAACAGACAGCCGCCGCCGGGCATTTGGTCATAGCGCCGGTCAATGGGCAGGCCCGCGTAGTGGCAGTATAAAAGCGTGCCCACACCGCCATGGCCGACAATGAGGATGTCGCCCGCGCTTTGGTCTTGCAGGGTCTTTTCCAGCTCGGCCACGATCCGCGCCTGTGCGGCATTGGCGGTTTCCCAGCCCCGGATGGATTTGTCGGGATGGGCAAAAAAGGCATCCGCAGTGGCTTCAAAGTCGTCGGCTGGCAGATAGCCTGTGGCGGAGCGGTCATTTTCATGGGTTTGCGGATTGATGTGCAGGTGCGCGTTCAGGGATTGGGCGATCGGCTCTGCGGTGTCGCGGGCCTTTTGCTCGGCGCTTGTGACAATCCGGGTTGTGCCACGAAGTGCGCCTGATTGGATCAGCTTTTGGGTCCGTGCATGGCCAATCTCGCTCAGGCCCCAGTTTTGGATTTGGATATTTGGATCAATGACAACTTCCGGGTGGGTCAGGTAGCGCAGGATCGCGGTCACGGCGTTGCGAGCCAAATACGGGCGTAAACCAATGCCAAAATCAGCCCGACAAAGAGCGCGACGGCAAGGATGGTTTTGAGCACATTCATCCGCCAGCTATGCCGGGTCGTGCCCGTTGGGGCAAGTGGATTTGGGCCGCCATATGCTGCAAACTCTGTGGTGTGTCATCTCAAAATCAGGAATACTGCGGTGTGAGAAGGTGAGACGCGGCGGGTCCAATTGGGAATGCACATGAACAAGAGTTTGATGATTTCTGCGCTGCTGGCGGTGTTTTCGGCATCTGCCATGGCGCATAACGGGGCGACGGGCATCGTTATGGAGCGGATGACCGGCATGGTTGAGATTGCCAAGTCGATGAAGGCGCTGGTGCAGATGTCGCGCAGCGGGGAAGTTGATCCGGCCCGCGCGACAGAGCTTGCTGGCGTCATCCGGTCCCATGCGGGGGCGGACATGTTGGCCAAGTTCCCCAGCGGGTCTTTGCAAAAGGCGTCCGAGGCCAGCCCGGCGATCTGGGAGGATTGGGCGCGGTTTGAGGCGCTTGCGTGGCGTCTGGACGGTTTGGCGGCCGGGATCGAGGCCAGCGTAGCGCGTGACGGCGAGAAGGTGATGGCGGTGTTCGGGGTGAGCGATCCGCTTGTGTCTTTAGAGGTTATGGCGGATATGCCGCTGGAGGTGTTGTTGGATCATGCGGCCAAGACCTGCCTGAGCTGTCATCAGGCGTTTCGGGTGAAGAAGTAGGTTGCGCGTTGGTTTTGGTTCCCGGTGCTGATCTGAGGTTATTTGGAGCGGCGGGTTTGC
>CAKZTM010000006.1 GCA_937920555.1 uncultured Paracoccaceae bacterium
GACGGCAAGTTACATTTGGGGCCTTGGCAGCCCGCGCTTGCTTTACACATATAAACCTCGGGAGGGGACAATGGCAGAGTTGACACTGAAAGATATTGAGAAGACCTATGGCGGCAGCGTCAATGTGCTCAATAACATCAATCTGGATATCAAGACCGGCGAATTGATCGTATTTGTGGGTCCGTCAGGGTGTGGAAAATCGACCCTTCTGCGGATGATTGCGGGATTGGAGAAGATCACCGGCGGAGAGATGACGATTGACGGGCAAGTGGTCAATGACGTGCCCCCTGCTCAGCGCGGGATCGCCATGGTGTTTCAGTCCTATGCGCTTTATCCGCATATGACGGTGCGCGATAACATGTCTTTTGCGCTCAAGCTGGCAAAGAAAACCCCCGAAGAGATCAATGCAGCGGTTGAGAAAGCGGCAAGCATTTTGCAACTGACCGATTATCTGGACCGGTTGCCGAAAGCTCTTTCGGGCGGGCAGCGGCAGCGGGTGGCGATTGGCCGCTCGATTGTGCGCGACCCCAAGGTCTATTTGTTCGATGAGCCTCTGTCCAACCTGGATGCGGCACTTCGAGTGGCCACCCGGATCGAGATTGCGCAGCTCAAAGAGAGCATGCCCAATTCGACGATGATCTATGTCACCCATGATCAGGTGGAGGCCATGACACTGGCCTCAAGGATCGTGGTTCTGGCCAATAAGGGCATCGCGCAAGTGGGCTCTCCGTTGGAGCTTTATGAGACACCTCAAAACGAGTTTGTAGCCCAGTTCATCGGCTCTCCGGCCATGAACCTGTTCCCGGGCAAGGTCGTAGAGACAGGCCAAATCACGCAAGTGAAATTGGCCCAGGGGGGTGGCGTAATCCCGGCGGCCATCCCCACTCACGACGGCGATAAGGGCATGGCGGTCAATGTGGGGATCCGGCCCGAAGATATGGTGCCAACGGACGCAAATGACTATGCCTATGAGGGGCAGGTGGCGATTTCCGAGGCATTGGGCGAGGTTACCCAAGTGTATTTCGGCCAGCCGACTCAAGGCGATAATTCGATCATTGCAAAGATGGCCGGGATCCACCGGGATGTGCGCGGAAAAACCATGCGAATGACCGCTGATGCCTCCAAATTGCACCTGTTCTCGAACGGGCAGTCTCTGCTGTATCGTTAACCGCGTTAACGATTTTGGGAATTTTTGGGGGTTTTTGGGGAATTTTCGCAAGACGCGTTGATTTTGTTATATAAATCAACTGGTTGCGCGACATTTATGGAGTCATCAATGTGTATGACTTTTGTATGACTCCTGTATGACATTTTGTCAGCAATATCCTGATTTGGGCGCGAATGGTTAACCGGACCGTCGCGCCCATGTCTTTGGCCTGCGTCCAACTTTGCCGCCAAATCTCAACGCCCCGTTACCACGCCGTTCAGCGGCTTTCGGGTCGGAATTTTGCGCTCATTCCCAGCTCTACTGTGCTAGCAGAGTAGCACAGTTGTTAAGGTTTAGCCGCATGCCTGCGAGCGGCCATGGGCGCCTGAGTTATGTGCCCTCCTGGCGCGGCTCCTTAGGCATGACGGGACTGCTTTGAGACAGCCCAACCGGGCCCGTAACTGGTCTATGTTGCGTGGTCGGGTTGCGGGTGTTTGGAGACATTGAAAGGCTTTGGCCCGCATCCATCGGTGCGGACGCTATGCCGGTGCCTGCGCCTAAGTGTCTGCCACTTCTGCGGCCGTTTGGCTGAGTATTTCAGGCTTGCGCTCTTGCACAAGTGCGCGCACATTTTCCAAAGTATTTTCGCTGGAAAAATGCCATTTGCGCTCAAAATAATCTTCAAGGTTCTGAATAAACGCTTCGCCCCCTATGGTCTCGGACCACTTAATATATGGCATTTGGCTCGATACGCTGTTGAGATAAAAACCCGAATAAGCCTCGGTGACTTCGCCACTTTTGACGATCAAAACCGGCAACCCGGCGGGATCATCGTAAAACCTGATCCTCAGCTCACCGATATTCTCGTCTTGTTTTTTCATCGTTTCATACTGCCCGTAATGGGTCATCATGAAGCTGAAACTGGCCGCCAGTTGCTTTCCATAGGACTCCATATTGCTGGTCACAGAATCCGGGTTGGTGTAATCCGGAGCCGTATACCGGCCCCGCACATCCGCATAATTGCTAAACGGGGACATCATCAGCAGATCGACATTTGTGCCATGTTTTATGGCCTCCAAAATGGCGACCATATTCCGCTCAGCGTCCCGAAACAGCGTATTGAGCCAATAGACATGGCCCTTCTTGAGGCGCTGTATGTGTTTGAGCTCATTTGGGTCATCTGCAATTCCATCCAGCCCATAGCCGAACTTGAGCTGCAGGGCGTTTTCCGTCCGCAACCGGATGTCATCCATGCGGGCCTCTAACTCCTCGCGTTCGCTTTCGATGGTCTCCTTGAGCTCGCGAATACGCTCTTCAACGGAATATCGCTCGCCGATTTTCTGAATGAAAACAATGACCAATCCGACGGCCAATGCCGACAAAATGGTCTCAAACGCGATGAAGAACGGATCAATGCCCGTTTGGGGTGAGATCGTGCCAATGTATTTAACATAAACCCCAAACGCGATGGCAGCGATGGCCAACAATCCGGCGACGGTCCAACCAATATGGTGTTTTACAAATTCCAGCACATTAAAACTCCCAAATAATCAAAATCAAAATATCGAGCCTTGGCAGATAGGCTTAAGATGGTTTTTAATTCTCAGCCTATTGGGGCGTATCGTTTATTTTAAAATTCCTTGCGCGACAGTCATCACAAACGGTGGTTACTTATATCAAACGCGAATGCTTTGCCTTTCCAGTCCGCTAGACTGTGGAAAGTGGGGCTGATCATAACAACCCAGACGGGAATCTAAACCCTAAATATGCTATTATCAGATGTGCCGTCTTACGGGTCAGCTCAGGGTGCGGAAAACCAATTGTTCAATCAAAGGTTTGCCTGCAAGCCAAAACGCCCACATCGACAGGCCGTAAGCTGCCGCCGCTGCCACCGCTTGAC
Organism: uncultured Paracoccaceae bacterium; assembly: GCA_937920555.1. Lineage (GTDB taxonomy): Bacteria > Pseudomonadota > Alphaproteobacteria > Rhodobacterales > Rhodobacteraceae > CAKZTM01. The sequence continues at coordinate 3,048 of CAKZTM010000006.1, forward strand.
TGCCGGTCATGGGTGCTTGTTTTTTGCCATGCGCCCCCACGCGGCGGGCTGCGGAAAACCCGAGGATTGAGACTATGAAGATCAGCGGTTGTTGAGCGTAGAGCGCCCAAAGCACCAGCCCACCGCTCATGGTTAAGGTCAGAACCTGGCTCAGTTGCGGGGAAAGGCCAAAGGTCACAGCCCGCACGATACGGCCCCCATCAAGGGGCCAAAGCGGTAACAGGTTAAAAAAGTTGATGGCGCCTGTGATGATGAACATGGTGCGCGCAAAACTGTCGATCACGGAATTGCTGGTGCCGATTGTGTGGATGTAGACGCCGGTGATCACCAGTGGAACCAGCATGATACCGGGGCCCATAATGGCGATATAGAACTCGCTGAGTTGGTTTTTGGGGAGTTTATTGGATATCGCAACCCCGCCCAAAAGCGGGATCAGCCGGAAGCGCGCATCGTTGTGACCAATGGAGCGAAAGGCGGCCACATGGCCAAATTCGTGAATGGCGATGCCAAGGACGATAGCGATACCGGCCATGGGGCCAAGGATGAAAATCGCCGCCCCAAAGGAGGCAACGGCCAACAGGATCGACTTAACGGTGATATTGGTTTGCGCGTTCTCGCCTTGGTTCGGGGCAAAGCCGCCTTCAAGACATTTATAGCCCAGATAGCTCACAAGCCCGGTCAAAAAGAGCGTAAAGCCGAAGCCCTGCGGCAGGTTCACAGGTTCTCTTCCTTTGCCATGCCAAGAATGTGGTAGCCACCGTCGACATAGATGACCTCGCCGGTTGTGCATGCGCCCAGATCCGACAGCAAATAGACCGCGGTGCCGCCGACCGCTTCCAAGGTGGCGTTGGCCCCCAAGGGCGCATTGTCTTGGGTGGTGCGGTAGACTTTACGTGCCCCGCCAATGGCGGCCCCTGCGAGGGTGCGCATGGGCCCCGGCGAGATCGCGTTGACGCGAATGCCTTGCGGTCCAAGGTCTGCGGCCAAGTATTTGGTGGCCGATTCCAAGGCGGCTTTGGCCACGCCCATCACGTTGTAATAGGGTTGCACAAAATGCGCGCCCCGGTAGGTGACCGTGGCAATTGAGCCGCCATCGGGCATCAGTTTGGCCGCGCGCGACGCCACATCGATGAAAGAATAACAGGAAATATCGAGCGCCTTTTGAAAGCCCGCGCGCGAGGTGTCAGAAAAGCGCCCCGTCAGGTCGTCTTTTTCAGCAAACGCGATGGCATGGACCAGGAAATCGATGGTGCCCCACTGGTCTTTGATGGTCTCAAACGCCCGGTCAAGGGAGGCATCGTCCTGCACATCCACATCCATTGTGAGCGTTGAGCCGACACTATCCGCGAGCGGGGCCAAACGCTTGCCAAAGGCCTCACCCTGATAGGTGAAGGCAAGTTCCGCCCCCTCCGAGGCCAGTTCGCGGGCGATGCCCCATGCGATGGACTTGTCGTTTGCCACGCCAAGAACCAGTCCGCGCTTTGCCTGCATCCTGCCGCTCATAAGTCACCTGCTCCCGAGTTTTTCGTTGCCTGTAGCCTTAACGGTTGGGTGGATCGGGTCAAGAGTGGCGCAAGGTTTTGGAGCGCGTCTGAGGGCAAATTTGGTTAATTTCCCATATCTACTCATCTAGTTGAGTAGAACTGGGAAATGGCGCAAATGCAGAGCCTTAGATCAAAAATCGGCTGATTTTAACTTTCGTTAATCTGTTAAGATTTGGCAGGTGTTGCGCATGTCGGCCCAGCGCAGACATCGCATTTGGCCCCGGCCCACGAACATACCCGCACCGATCCACAAGCATCATTCCAAGCCGTCGCATGTCAGTGAAGGTGCCGCCCTGCCCGTCCATCCCAACGGTGGGACGGCCACAGATTTGTCCGCGCTCAGGCCGTCGTCTTAAAGTGCTTGGACAGCTTGAGCCCTTGGCCCTGATAGTTTGATTTCAGATCAAGCCCGTACAAAATGTCAGGCCGCTCCATCATGCGCTCATAAACCAAACGCCCGACGATCTGACCATGCTCCAACACAAATGGTGCCTCATGGCAGCGCACTTCCAGCACGCCACGGCTGCCATGTCCGCCCGCAGGCGCGTGGCCAAAGCCCGGATCAAAGAACCCGGCATAATGCACCCGAAACTCACCCACCATCGCCACGTACGGGGCCATCTCAGCGGCGTAATCCGGGGGCACATGCACCGCCTCCCGGCTCACCAAAATATAGAATGCACCCGGATCGAGGATCAGCGCCCCATTTTGCGGGCGCACCGGTTCCCAATACTCGGCCGGATCGTAATGGTTGAGCTGCGTTAGATCGATCAACCCCGTATGAGGCTTGGCCCTGTAGCCCACAATCCCGTCCGCATTGGGGGTCAAATCGACGGAAAAGCCCAGACCTTCATCGATATGGGCGGCACCATTGACCAGCCCAACCTCATCATGAAGCGCTCGGTGTTCTGCGTCGGTCAGGCGACCATCGCCTTGGCGAAACACCACCTGATTGAGGCACAGGCCCGGCTTCACGACCACCGAAAAAGAGCGCGGCGACACTTCCGCATAAAGCGGTCCCGTATAGCCCGGCTTGATACGGTCGAATTCATCTCCCTGATCGGTAATCAGACGGGTGAACAGATCAAGCCGCCCGATGGAGCTTTTGGCACTGGCCGCCCCAGAAATGGCCGCGTCCAGATCAAGGCTCTCCATCATCGGGATCACATAAACGCAGCCCTTTTCCAGAACCGCGCCACCTTCCAGCGAAACCTCATGCATCTTGAAATCGGCGATACGCTGCGACACGGTCCGGTCTTTGCCAGACAGAAACGAGGCTCTGACCCGCCACGCTTTGGCCCCCAAACGCAGATCCAGCGATGCCGGTTGGATTTGCGCATCCGTCACCGGGATCTCGGAGGCAATCGCGCCTGTGGTGATCATCTGTCTCAGGGTCTGGGAAGGAAGAGCGCCGGTTTTCATGTTTGGGTCAGCTATCTTTCGGCGGCTCAAGGCGTGTTGGTCGGGCTAGCGAGATTCGAACTCACGACCTTTCGTCCCCCAGACGAACGCGCTACCAAGCTGCGCCATAGCCCGACTGAGCGCCTATATAGCGGTTGGTTCGCGGCGTGCAAGCGCACAACGCACCATCACTGGCTTTTCATCCTGTCACGCAGCTTTTCCAGCCGGCCCAGAACGTTCTTGATGTCAGCTTGTTTGCCCGACGCCGCCACCTGAGCAGGCTCGGCGTCATGGTGGTCTTTCTCAACTTCGGCGATCTTGGCCACCTGGGCGATCACTTCATCCTCTGCAACCGCCTGCTGCGCGGCCTCGGACGGGACCGGATCGTCAAACAGCGATCTGATGTCGGGCTCCGCTTGGGGGGCTTTGACCACCTCCAAATTCGGCGCGTCCGGGGGTGTCACCTCCACAGGTTTTGCCGCCGGTTTTCGCGGTGCGGGTGCTGCGGTCTCGGCCATTTCAAACAGCGGCTCTTGCTCGCGCTGCTCCAATTGCTTGCTCTCGGGTTCATCCCAGAGCTTTTCGCCGTGCAATGAGCCCACATCCATCACATGCTTGACGCCCTTCTCGCGCAGAACTTTCTGCACGCCTTTGATGGTCAAGCCTTCGGAATACAGCAAGTCACGGATACCGCGGATCAGATCAAGATCGGTGGGTCTGTAATAGCGTCGCCCGCCACCGCGTTTAACCGGTTTGATCTGATTGAATTTGCTTTCCCAAAACCGCAGGACATGAGCAGGAACCTCCAGCGCGTCGGAAACTTCACTTATCGTCCTGAATGCATTCGGAGATTTTTCAATCATGACCGTCCCACGGTTAAGTTAGCGCGCGTTTCCTGAATTCACTCTGTCTTTCATAAGGTGGGACGGACGAAAGGACAGTACACGACGAGGAGTTATGGGCACTTCCTCACCAGTTTTGGGGTTACGGCCAACACGGGCCGTTTTGGAGCGCACGGAAAACGTACCAAACGAAGAGATTTTGACCGTGTCGCCTTTGACCAGCGCATCGGACAGGTTTTTGAGGATACTCTCTACAAGATCGGAGGATTCGTTGCGGGATAGCCCGACCTCCCGAAAGACCGCTTCGCTTAGATCCATACGGGTGAGTGTTTTTTCGCTCATTCGGATTCGCTCCTTTATTCGCAGCTAAGGTATTTGGTTTTGAGAAACGGAGTCAACAACTATGCCGGATTTGCGTTCGATGGGCGGGGTTTGCGCACTCTGCCCAACATGCGCCGACGCGACCGCCGTGCATTAAGTCAAGTGGCCCGTGCCGCCCGCATTGTGCCCGCTGGCATGGGTCTGTGCTGTCGCAATTCACCCCCAGCTACCCGACGTCATCTCCACCAGCCGCGACGCGGTACGCTCAAACTCAAACGCCCCCGCCCCATCCGCATAAAGCTCTTCTGGACCGGCCGCCGCCGAGCAGATCAGCCGGGTTTGCGCCTCGTAAAGTGCATCAACAAGGGTCACGAAGCGCTTGGCCTCGTTATTTTTGGCCCGCGACAGGGTCGGTATGTGATCGATAAACAAAACCGACACGGCCCCTGCAATCATCAAGAAGTCCGACGGCCCAAACGGGGTTTCGCAAAAATCCGAGAAGCGCCCGCGCCCGGCCCCGTTGAGGAATTTTGGCACCGTTACAGTGCGCCCCTTATTGATCAGGGACAAAGGCGCGCCCGCCCCCCCTGCCAGCCGGGTCCAAAGCCCGTCCATCGCGGTATCCGCCGCCGCCCCGAGCGGGGAGAAATAGAGTTGTTCTGATTGCAACGCCGCCTGCCGGTGATCTGTGTCGCTATCAAGATGGAGGATATCCAGACGGTCCTTGATCAGCTCAATAAACGGCAAAAACAGCTTCCGGTTCAGCCCGTCCTTGTACAGATCTTCCGGCACCCTGTTTGATGTTGTGACCACCACCACGCCTGCATCAAAGAGCCGCTCAAAGAGCCGCCCCACGATCATTGCATCGGTGATATCGGTGATTTGCAGCTCATCAAAACACAAAAGACGCACCTGATCGACCACAGCGCCGGCCACATGGCTGAGGGGGTCGCGCAGACCTTGGGCGCGGGCCTGCCCCAACGCATCGTGTATTTCCTGCATGAAGGCGTGGAAATGCACGCGGCGCTTTTTATCCACATCGGAGGCCTCAAAAAACATGTCCATCAACATGGATTTGCCGCGTCCGACCCCACCCCACATATAGAGCCCTTTATGGGCTTCGGCTTTGCGGCGAAACAGCCCGGTTTTCACCGGCTCGCCCAATTTGACATGCAGCGCCTGCAAGGCCCGAACCGCTGTCATCTGATGGGGATCATGGCGCAATTCGCCTGCCGCGATCTTCGCCTCATACACCGCTAAAGGGCCACCACTCATGTCTACTCCAGGCCTTACCACACCGCATGTATCACTACGTATCATGGATCAATTAACAAGTTTTGTTTTGACCTAACCAAAGCGATAGGCTTTACGTTTTGCAAACAAGGAACAAGCCGCGTGGCGCAAACACAAGACCGCCTTTTTACGCCCGTACTGATCGCCGGTTGCATTATCGTTCTAGTGGGCTTTTCACTGCGCGCCTCATTCGGGGTATTCCAAATCCCCATCGCCACCGAGTTTAACTGGCCCCGCGCCGAATTCTCATTGGCCATTGCCATCCAAAACCTTGCCTGGGGCTTTGGCCAACCGATTTTTGGCGCCTTGGCGGAGCGGTTCGGCGACCGCAAAGCGATTATCGTCGGGGCCATATGTTACGCGGCGGGGCTGGTCTTATCCTCCAGCGCGGTCACACCCGGCGCCCATCAGCTTTACGAGATTTTGGTGGGTTTTGGCATTGCAGGCACCGGATTTGGGGTGATTTTGGCGGTTGTGGGGCGGGCGTCTTCGGACAAATACCGTTCCATGTCGCTGGGGATCGCAACCGCAGCCGGATCCGGCGGACAAGTCGTGGGCCCACCGCTTGCGGAATGGCTGTTGACCATGATGAACTGGTCAGAGGTCTTCTTGGTCTTTGCAGCCCTTATCCTGCTGGCACTTTTGGCACTGCCGTTCATGCGCACCGGCGCGGTCGCCACCAAGTCCGAGTTGGAGGAGAGCATGGGGACCATCCTGCGCAAAACCTTCCGCGACCCGTCCTACACGTTGATCTTTCTTGGCTTTTTCTCCTGCGGGTATCAGCTTTCGTTTGTGACGGCCCATTTCCCCGCGTTCATCACCGAAGTCTGCTCACCGATTGTGGCAGGCGGGGCGCTGGCAAGTTTAGGGATCACCTCCACCTCTGCGCTGGGGGCGATTGCCATTTCCATCATTGGTTTGGCCAATATTGCAGGCACGCTGGCGGCCGGTTGGCTGGGCAACTACTTCCCCAAAAAGTACCTGTTGGCCGGGATATACACGGGCCGGACGATCATTGCTGCGTGGTTCATCCTAACCCCCATGACCCCTGCCACGGTGGTGATCTTCTCTACCTTGATGGGCTCGCTATGGCTGGCCACGGTTCCGCTGACATCAGGTCTGATCGCCCATATTTACGGGCTCAGATATATGGGCACGCTTTACGGGATCGTGTTTTTCTCGCACCAACTGGGCAGCTTTATGGGGGTTTGGCTGGGTGGCACGCTTTACGACATTTACGGCAGTTACACGGCTGTGTGGTGGGTCGGTGTCGGGGTCGGAGCATTTTCGGCCATCATCCATTTACCGATCAAAGAGGTGGCTTTGACGGCGCGGGCGCCACAGGTTTGAAGAACTGAACCACACGGCCTTGAAACGGCACCTATCAGATATCACGTCTGTTCCAAGCGACGTATCCATACCGTTCAAAAGGTGGCCCCATGTCCGATTATCCCGTGCACAAAGTTGTCATTGTGGGGGCCGGTTTTGGTGGTCTTTCAGCGGCCAAAGAGCTGGCAGGCGCACCGGTTGAGATCACAATCATCGATTGCCAAAACCACCATCTGTTCCAGCCGCTTCTGTATCAGGTTGCGACCTCCGCACTGACCTCCGCAGAGATCGCCGTGCCCATTCGAAGTGTGTTGCGCAATCAGGCCAATGCGACGATCTTGATGGATAAGGTGGTCGGTGTGGACCATGCGGCCCAGACGGTTCAGACCAAAGCCGGGCGGGCAATTGGCTATGACACTCTGATTTTGGCCACCGGGGCGCAGCACAGTTATTTTGGCAATGACGCATGGGCGGCTCATGCGCCGGGGCTCAAAACTCTGGGGGACGCGTTTAACATTCGGCGCAATATCCTGAGCAGTTTTGAGCGTGCCGAATTGTTGGCTGACGATCTGAGCGCCATCGAGGCGTTGCAAACATTCGTGGTGATTGGTGGTGGTCCCACAGGGGTTGAGCTGGCCGGTGCCATTGCCGAGTTGGCCCAATCGCTGGCCCGCGATTTTCGCAATATCGACGCGACCAAAACCCGGATTATTCTGGTGGAGGGCGGGCCTGCGGTCCTGCCAAGTTTCCACAACGATCTGTCAGCGCGCGCGGCTCTCGATCTGGCGCGGCTGGGGGTGGAGTTGCGGCTCAGCACTATGGTCACAGAGATTTCCGACGGGCAGGTGACCACCGATAAGGGCGTCATTCACGCCAAAACGGTTGTATGGGCGGCGGGTGTGCAGGCCTCGCCTGCGGCAAGCTGGTTGGGGGTGCCTGCCGGACGCGCGGGCCATGTAGAGGTGGACGACACGCTCAGACCCCGCGGCTTTGAGAATGTCTATGTGATCGGCGATACCGCGCTGCGTGTCTCAGACGGCAAGCCCCTGCCCGGTATTGCACCGGTGGCCAAGCAAATGGGGATTTTCGTGGGCCGCCGGATTGCCGCACAGGCCCGTGGGCGCGCGGCCTCAGGCGGGTTTCGCTACAAAGATGCGGGGGCTTTGGCAACCATCGGGCGCAACAGTGCTGTGGCCGAGATTTTCGGGCTCCACCTCAAAGGGTTCATCGGTTGGCTTTTATGGGGCATTGCCCATGTGTATTTTCTGATCGGATTTAAGAACCGGCTCTTTGTAATGCTCAGTTGGATGTGGTCTTACCTGACTTGGCAAAAGGGGGTGCGGCTGATTATCCGCCATCCGCCCGGCTAAGCGACGTCATCTTTTCGCACCACTTTTGTGCAGTGCAAAAAATACCATCTTGAGCCGCGTGTAAAAATCAGTATGACACCGCCAAACGCCGCGCGCGTCACTCAACATCTTTATTTGTGGACACAGCTCATGCCGACACTCGTTTTTGGTCATAAATCTCCTGATACTGACAGCACAGGCTCGCCGCTGATCTGGGCTTGGTATCTCTCCGAGATCCGCGGCACCCCCGCTGAGGCGCGCCTGTTGGGCACGCCCAACACCGAAGCTGCTTTCGTGTGCAAACGTTGGGGCTTTGCGGAACCTGCGATTATTGCCGACGTAAGTGCAGACGACACGGTCGTCATCGTGGACACGAATAATCCCGCCGAACTGCCGCCCTCGATCAATGACGCAAATGTGGTTCAGATCATCGACCACCACAAGCTGACCGGTGGTTTGGAAACCGCAGGGCCAATTGACATCACCATCAAGCCTTTGGCCTGCACCGCCACGATCATGCATAACCTGATGGGCGAGAATGCCGCCAAAATGCCCGAGGGCATTAAGGGTCTGATGCTGTCTTGCATCTTGTCGGACACGCTTGAGTTCCGCTCGCCCACAACAACCGATCAGGACCGCCAATTGGCCGAAAGTCTGGCAGCGGATCTTGGCTTGGACATCCCGTCTTACGCAGCGGAGCTGTTCGAGGCGAAATCAGATGTCTCCGCATTCTCGGATGCTGAGCTGATCCGCATGGACAGCAAGGAATACGAGGTTGGCGGCAAGAAATTCCGCGTCTCGGTTCTGGAGACGACAGCGCCCAAAATCGTGCTGGACCGTCAGGCTTCTATCATGGCGTCCATGCCCGCAGTGGCCGCCGAAGACGGTGTTGATGAAGTGCTGCTGTTCGTGGTCGACATTCTGGCCGAACAAGCCACACTTCTTGTGCCCAATGATCTGGTGAAAACCGTGGCAGAGAAAAGCTTTGATGCAAATGTCTCAGGCGACAGCGTCGTGCTGCCGGGCATTATGAGCCGTAAAAAGCAAATCATCCCGAACCTGAAACTGTAAGCCAAACACTCCGCGTTTCGCCGCCCCGCTTACATAAGCCACCGGCGAAACGCATCTATGGATTGGGGCACCGCCCCCGCCCTTTCAATGTTCCATAAATATCCAAATGCAGACCAAAGGTCTGCCGGCTCCGAAGCACGCAAGGTGCTGACGGAGACGACCCCCTCAAGCCCGGCCCGGCTTTCTAATTGGTAATGATCTCCGGCCCCATAAAGTAGGTCGGCAAGAAGGTCGAAAGTGCCGGGATATACGTGACCATAATCAAAAAGATGAACAAAATCCCCAAAAACGGCAGAGCCGCTTTGACAACCCGCATCATCGACATACCCGCAACCCCTGAGGTCACAAAGAGGTTCAGGCCAACCGGCGGCGTGATCATCCCGATCTCCATATTGACCACCATGATGATGCCAAGATGGATAGGGTCGATGCCCAGCTGAATGGCGATAGGAAACACCAAAGGGGCCACAATCACGATCAAGCCCGACGGCTCCATAAACTGGCCACCAATCAGCAAGATCACATTCACAATCACCAAAAACATCACCGCCCCAAACCCTGCATCCAACATGGATTTCGCAATCGCTTGCGGGATTTGCTCGTCGGTCAGAACATGTTTGAGGATCAGCGCATTGGCGATGATAAACAGCAGCGTCACCGTCAGCTTGCCCGCCTCAAACAGCGTATCACGGGTATCCTTGTGCCAAAGGGCCGTCACAATCGCATGTGGTTTTTCCATCAGCGTGATATTGCGCTGGCCCTCTTTTGTGGCCAGCGGCCCCATGTCTTTGTAGACATATGTGGCAATCAGATAGGCATAGACGGCCGCCACGGCTGCGGCCTCGGTCGGGGTGAAGATACCGCCGTAAATGCCGCCCAAAATGATCACGATCAGGAAAAGCCCCCATGCCGCGTCTATCGCGGCTGACAAAATCTCGTCAAAGCCTTTCCATTCGCCCTTGGGCAGGTTCTTGATTTTCGCCACCACATAAATGCCGATCATCAGCATCAGGCCCGCAACCAGCCCCGGAATGACACCTGCCAGAAACATCCGGCCCACAGACACATCCGTGGCCGATGCATAAACCACCATCACGATCGAGGGCGGGATCAAGATACCAAGCGTTCCTGCGTTACAGATCACGCCGGCGGCAAAATCCTTGGTATAGCCCTGCTGCACCATGCCGGTGATCACGATGGAGCCGATGGCCACAACCGTCGCGGGCGAGGAGCCGGACAAGGCCGCAAACATCATACAGGCAAACACGCCCGCAATCGCCAGACCGCCGGTCAGATGCCCGACACAGGCCACGGAAAAGCGGATAATCCGTTTGGCCACGCCGCCTGTGGACATGAAGGATGAGGCAAGAACGAAAAACGGGATCGCCAAAAGGGTGAAATGCCCCGCCATGGCTTGAAACAGGGTTTGCGCCACAGAGGCCAGCGAGCTGTCGCTGAGCACCAGCAAAAACACCATCGAGGACAGGCCAAGTGCGACCGCAATGGGCATGCCGATCAACAAAAGCGAGATCACCATGGCAAAGAGAACGACAACTTCCATTGGATCAATCCCTCACTGCGCGGCTGGAGGCCTCTTCGACAGCCTCCTCAGCCTCATGGGAGGCAATCACATTGCTAATCTCACCGCGCCACAGTTTGACGGCAGCTTGAAGAAAACGAAACAGCAACAGCGACATGGAAATCGGCATAATCACATAGGGGATGGCGCGGGGAATTTTCTCGTACCGGTCACCGTCATTGATGACATTGCCGAACCATTGCAACCACTCGGGCATGACGATGTCATTAACCTCGTACCAGCCTTGCGAGCGCACATCCGCAAACCCGGTTGGAAACCATTTGCCGCTGGTGGGATTGAGCCCGGCAAACGGCGCCCAATAGTCCCACGAGCCTTTGGTGAGCAGGAACGCGTAGATGATGCAACCGGCAACCGCAGTCAGGCTCATGGCGCGGGCCACAGGCGGGCTGACCACGTTGAGAAGCGCATCAACGCCCAAATGGGCACCGACTTTGACAGCGTAGCTGGCCCCCAAAAGAACCAGCCATGCAAACAAAAACACGGTCGCTTCCAAAGCCCAAAGAAGATTGGAGGAAAAGCCGTAGCGGACCACCACATTGGCAAACTGGATCACGGTCATCAGGCCAAGGATCAGCGCAATCAAATTCTCTTCGAGCGTGTTCACAAACTCGCCCATAGGCGTTTTGGCTTCAAAACGTCCGCTCATCGGTCCACCCTAGCGTTTGTTGTTTTTGTAGTTCGGGGGCGGCCCCTTTTGCCGGGACCGCCCGTCTTTGGAACGCGGCTTTAGCTGCCTGCGTTGATCTCTTGGGCAGCGGCAATATTGTCCGCACCCACATCCGCTTCGAACTTGGCCCAAACCGGCTTCATGGCATCAACCCATGCCTGACGCTGCTCTGGTGTCAGCTGGCGCACTTCGCCACCGGCGGCAATGATCGCCTCTTTCGCGGTCTCGTTGACTTTGAAGGACTCCGAGTTGCGCGTCATGGTCACTTCTTTGACGATGGTCAGGAACTGGTCGCGCACATCCTCAGGCAGGCTGTCGAGCCAGTCTGACGAGGTCACGACAAGATAGTCGATGATGCCGTGATTGGTCTCGGTGGTGCCGTCCTGAACCTCGAAGAACTTCTGGCCGTAAACGTTGGACCATGTGTTCTCCTGGCCGTCCACAACACCGGTTTGAAGGGCACCGTAGACTTCCGAGAACGCCATTTTCTGCGGGCTTCCACCAATCGCCTCCATCTGTGCCACAAGCACGTCAGAGGGCTGCACGCGGAATTTCAGGCCAGCGGCATCCGTTGGCAGCAAAAGCGGCTTGGAGGCGGACATTTGCTTCATGCCATTGTGCCAAAACGCCAAACCCTGAAGGCCGCGCTTTTGCATACTGTCGAGCATGGCCTGACCGGTTTCAGAGTTCTGGAACGTGTCCACCGCCTCGATGTTTTTGAACATGAACGGCAGATCGAAAATGCGGAACTGCTTGGTAAATGTCTCAAACTTCGACAAGGATGGCGCGGCCAGTTGCACGTCGCCTTGCAGCATGGCCTCTAGCACCTGATCGTCATTGTAGAGCGACGAGTTCGGGAACACTTCGAGGCAGGCTTTGCCGTTCATCTCATCGTTCACGCGCTGCTCAAGAAGCGAGGCGGCGATGCCTTTGGGATGCTTGTCGGTGTTGGTCACATGCGCGAATTTGATGAGGATCTCACCGTCGTCGCAGGCCGCCATAGCCGCAGTGGCTGTGGTCATGGAAAGTGCGGCAATGGTTGCCACTTTTGTCAGGAATTTCATGTTTGCTCTCCCTAGCAAAGTTTTGCTTCGTTTTTGAAGCTTGGAGCGATTACACGCGGCTCTGCGCCCGGTGGGAAGCAATTTTCGCGGGTCAAACAGATTTCGAAAAAATCACATGTATATCAGGATGTTACCGTCAACCACGGCAAAAATCGCCCGACTTCCATGCGCGGATTTGTGCGACAATCCGCACAGATAGGCTGATTCGTCTTGGCCGATCTGCGCGTAAAATTCAGTCCGACTTCTCGGGCTTTCGAAATCCCGCCGGATCAATCTGGTGGCGTTTGAGTTTATCGTAAAGCGTCTTGCGCGGCAGTTTCAGCGCCTCAGCGACCGCACTCACATGGCCCAGATGGTCGCGCAAGGATGCCTCGATCAAGATCTTCTCAACGGTGACCAGCTGCACGCTCAGCCCGTCATCCGCCGCAATCTCGCGGGCCTGCGCAATCGCCCCCCGCTCTACGGTCAGACGGCGGTTTTCCAGCACCAGTTTGCGTTTGTCCCATGCTCTGGAGATTGCATCGATCAGTTGTTTCGGCGGGCAGGGTTTTTCCAGAAAATCATAAGCACCTGCGGACATGGCCCGCACCGCCATGGGAATATCGCCCTCGCCGGTCAGCACGATCACCGGCAGGTCCGCATCGATGCCAAGCGTGCGCTCCAAAAGATCAAACCCGTCCTTGCCCGGCATGCGAACATCCGTGACCACCACCCCGGCAAAAGCGGGCGAGATATGGTCCGTGGCCTCTATGAACGACTTGCACAAGGTCACATGGAACCCGGCCAAATCCAAAGACTGGCCCAAAGCCTCGCGCACATCGCGGTCATCATCCACAAATACAACACGCGCCGTCATGATAGCGGCCCTCCCTCTTCCGGTCTGCTCAGATCAATGGTGAACAAAGCGCCCCCGTCCGGGTGATTGTCACCGTGTATCTGCCCGCCAAAGCTTTGCACGATGCCGTATGAAATCGACAGGCCCAGCCCCAGCCCCTCGCCAACGGTCTTGGTGGTGTAAAACGGGTCAAATATCCGCTTGGGGTTGGCCAGTCCGGGGCCGTAGTCGCGCACCGTCAGGCGCACCTGCCCGCCGCGCTCTTGCAACGAGAGATCAATGCGTTTGTCGTGCTGCCCGTCCATGGCGTCCACCGCATTGGACAGCAGATTGACGATGACCTGTTGCAACCGCACCTTGCCGCCGCGCACGATCACAGGCCGGGTGTCGCCGCGCACAGTCACTTTGGTGCCGGTCGCGTCCAGTTTGCCGTGAACAATCCCAAGCGCATCTTGGAGCACTTCGCACAAATCCACGTCCGAGATTTCCTCCGCCTCGTTACGGGCAAAGCTGCGCAGATTGCGAATGATCCGGCCCATGCGTTCGGCCAGCTTCGAGATTTTCGAGACATTGCCCTGCACCTGTCCAATCTCACCGCGGTCCAGCAGGATATCGGCATTATCCGCCAGCGATTGAATGGCCGCGAGCGGTTGGTTCAGCTCATGCGAAATACCCGCCGACATCTCGCCCAGCGCGGTCAGCTTGCCGGCTTGCACCAATTGAGCTTGCACTTGGTTCAGAGCGGCCGTGCGCTCCTCAACCTTGTCCTCCAGCTGATTTCTGGCCCGCTCCTCGATCTTGAGCTGGGTGGCATAGGCCGCGCGCCGTTGCATGGCAAACCCCGCAATCGCCCAGATCAGCCCGCCCAACGCACTGGCAAGACCGCCCAGGATCAGCGCCTGAGTGGGGGCCGCGTCGGTGTTGATCAAAATATGCGCGTTCATATCCAGCGTCGGCACCGGCGAGGTCAAAAACAGCCCCTCAAACGGGAAATCCTGCAACTGCAAACCGCGCCACAGCTCAAACCCGGCGGACTGGGCTTTGGTGAATTCCGGCAAAGGGGCAATCACCCGGTTGGAATACCGGGCCGGGTCGGCAATGGGCACCTCGTTCATCTTGCGCAGCACCAGCGAGGGCCGGTTTGACAGAAAGATCACCCCGTTTTGGTCGCTGAAAAACAAGTTGGGCTGATCGCCGCGCCATTGCCCCTCGATCCGGTCAAGGTCAACTTTGACGGTGATGACGCCTGCAATTTGGCGGTCCGGTCCGAGGATCGGGTGGGCAAAGTAAAACCCGCGTTGATCCGACACCCGCCCAACCGCGTGGTAATATCCCAACCCCCCGTCCATGGCCCGTTGGAAATAGGGTCGCCACGCGTAATTCTGCCCCACAAAGCTGCGGTCAAGGTTCCAGTTGGACGCGGCAATCGTGAGGCCTGTGCGGTCCATCACATAGATATCGGAGGCGCCCGACGTATCGGCAATGCGTTGCAAAAAGCTGTTGCCCGGCGCGATGCTGCCCGGGTCTTGCAGGATCGATTGTACCGCAGGATCACCGGCCAAAACCGACGGCAGGTAGCGGTAGCGCTCCAATTGCAGGGTCAGGCGTTCGGACACAAGGGTCAGCGCCGCCTCTCCGCGCTCGGCGATTTGGGTCAGTGTGACCCGGTAGCCCACCCAATATCCGCCCGCAAACAAGAGCGACATGGACGCAATTACAAATCCAAGGAGCCAGACGGGACGCATTTTACGAGCCTATCACATCCCCAATGATGCGGGTGATTTTCTGGCAATCCTCGACGCTGAACGTCAGCGGCACGCGCATATCGCAGGTGGTGGCCAGCACCGATTTGGTCTGTTTCAGGTCCGGCTGCGGCCCCAGATATTCCCAACTGTCATAGCGCGAAGTGAAGGCTTTGGGGGTGTCTGCGCCGAACCATTTGATGTCCACACCGCGCGCGGCGCAATCCGCCATGAAGGCGGGAATGTCAGGCACATGGGCGTGGAACTGGATCGAGGAGCCGACATAAGCCTCGTGTTGGGCCCGTTTGGGCAGGCTGAGTTGCGGGATATCCCGCAGCCCCGCACCCAGCGCCCGGTAGCGATCATTCCAGCGGGCTATCTGGTCATCGAGATGGGGCAATTGGGATCGGATCAAGGCCGCGCGCAGATTATCGAGCCGGGCCGAGCAATTGGGCGCGTCAAGTTTGATACGCTCAAACGTCGCCTCATCGGGCCGCGCGCCATGCGCTCCGTAAAGCATGTAAGACCCCGACGTGATCACCGCACGGGCGGCAAGTTCGGCGTCATCTGTGGTGATCAAGCCCCCCTCACCGGAGTTCATATGCTTGTAGGTTTGGGTCGAAAAACACGCCGCTTTACCGAAATTGCCCGAGCGTGTGCCGTGCCAGCTTGCCCCCATCGTGTGAGCGCAATCCTCGATCATGGTGATGCCGTGATCTTGGCAAATCCGGGTGATCCGCTCCATGTCGGGGATATGCCCGCGCATCAGCGACAGCATCAGAAACTTCGCCCCCGAGGCGCTGGCCTGCGCCGCCAGATGATCCAGATCGATATGCCAGTTTTGGTCTATTTCGATCAGAACCGGCACACCGCCCACCGCATGAATGGCCCCCGGCACAGGGGCCAGCGTATAGGCATTGGTCAGGACTTTGTCGCCCGGTTTGCAGCCCGCTGCGCGCAGGCTGATCTGCATGGCCTGCCCGCCAGAGGTGACGGCCACACAGTATTTGGCCCCCTGATAGGCGGCATAATCCTCTTCCAAAAGGGTCGCCTCGGCGGTCTCACCCTCCACCACATTATAGCGGTGGAGCCGCCCGTTTTGCAGGATTTCCATCGCCCGCGCGATCCCCTCTTCGGGGATTGGCTCTTGCTGGGTGAAGGGTTTTTCGAAACGCTCCAATTAAAAATCCTTACGTTCTGGGGCTCTCGAGATCATCGCTTAGCGCCCTTAATTATCGCGATGCTCAAGATCATCGCTTAGCGCCCTTTAATATCGCGATGCTCAAGATCATCGCTTAGCGGCCCATCCAGCCGCCATCGACAACCAAAACCTCGCCATGCACATAATTGGCAGCGTCAGAGGCCAGAAACACAACCGGCCCCGCAAAATCCTGCGGGCGGCCCCAACGACCCGCCGGAATGCGCTCCAAGATGGAGTTGTAGCGGGCCTTATCATCCTGCAACGCCTGCGTGTTATCCGTCTCGATATACCCCGGTGCAATGGCGTTCACATTGACGCCCTTCCCGGCCCATTCATTGGCCAAAGCCTTGGTCAACTGCCCGATCCCCCCTTTGGAGGCCGCATACCCCGGCACGGTGATCCCGCCCTGAAACGTCAGCAAAGAGGCTGTGAAAATGATCTTGCCAGAGCCGCGTGCGACCATCTTGGCGCCGATCTCACGCGACAGAATAAACTGCGACGAGAGGTTCACATCGATCACCCGGTCCCACATCTCGTCGGGATGCTCAGCGGCCGGTTTGCGCTCGATGGTGCCCGCATTGTTCACCAGAATATCCGGGGTCACGCTCAGGCCGTTTGCGAAAGCCTTGACCGCATCCCGGTCGGCAAAATCGCACGCATGGGCGGTGAATTTGCGCCCCATTCCCGTAATGGCCTGCTCAACATTCGATCCCGGCGCAAGTGTGGCCGACACGCCGATAATGTCCGCACCTGCCGCCGCCAGAGCCTCCGCCATGCCGCGCCCGATACCGCGTTTGCAGCCCGTCACAAGGGCGGTTTTTCCTGTCAGATCAAACATGTTCATGCCTCCACCTTGATCAATGATTTCAACGCCGTAGGACTTGCATCGAGCGCCTCAAACGCTTTTTGGATGTCCCCCAGAGGGGCTACATCGGTGATAATCGTATCCGCATCAATCGCCCCCGAGGCGATCAGCTCAATCCCCTTGTCGTAATCCTCGGGCACATAAACCCGCACACCGATCAGTTTTAGCTCGCGCCAAAAGAACTGGAAAAGGTCAATCGTGGGCTTTTGCGCGTGAATGGCCACCATCACGATGCGTCCCCGCGTTGCGGCCACCTGCGTCATCGCATCGACCCCCGGCTGGGACCCCGATACCTCAAACACCACATCAGCACCCTTGTCACCGGTGCGCGCCATGATTTGCGCAGGCAGGTCTTCCTTGGCCGGATTAATCGTCTCAAAGCCCAGCTTTCGGGCAATCGCCAAGCGGTTCTCATTGACCTCAGAGATCACCACTTTGCCGCCCATATCCTTGGCCACCATGGCCACCAGAATGCCAATGGGACCGCCGCCGATCACCACCACATCCTCACCCGGTTGCAGGTCCGACATGCGCACATCATGTACGGCGACGGCCACCGGCTCTATCAGGGCCGCATGATCCAGCCGCAAATCGTCAGGGATACGGTGCAACACATGGGCAGGCACGGTCCAGATTTCCTGCATGGCACCGTTGGTGTCGAGGCCCAGAAATTTCAGCTTGTGGCAGATATGCTGGTGCCCCGCATCGCAGGCCGGGCAATCGCCGCAATGATCCAACGGGCGCACCACAACCTTTTGGCCCGGCGCAAAATCACTCACACCTGCACCGACCGCATCAACCGTGCCGGACATCTCGTGGCCGACGATGCGCTCAAAGCCCACGCGGGCATCCATATTACCGTGATAGACATGCATATCCGTGCCGCAAATTCCGCAATAGGCCACGCGGATAGAGACCTCACCGGCTTTGGGCGCCGGGGCGTCGATAGTCTCTACGGTGAAGCGTTTGTCGCCCCGGTAAAAGGCTGCTGTAATCTCGGTCATATCCTACCCTTTTGCATCGCCCGACAAGCCGTCATGGGCGTCATTTAACTTATCCCAGTCGAAGTCAACGCCGATGCCCGGCTGATTTGGCGCGACTGCCATATGATTTTCCACCACGAGTGGTCTTCTAGTATACCAGTCGATGGGGAAAGAGTGAACCTCTAACCAGCCCGCATGTGCTTGCGCCGCGACTAGGCTGACCTGAAGCTCCTGCATCCCGTGCGAGCAGACCTCGATATTATGGGCACCCGCCAGCCGGGCCGCTTGCAACCACCCGGTAATGCCCCCGCAATTGGAGGCATCGGGCTGAAGGTAACTGAGCTTGGACTGGGCCACGGCAAATTCAAATTCATGGATCGTATGGAGGTTCTCCCCCATGGCCAACGGCACGCCTGTGGCATCAGCAATTTGCGCATATCCCAGATAATCATCGGGAATAATCGGCTCCTCAAACCACACCAGATCAAGCGGCTTGAACGCGCGGGCGGCCTTCACCGCTTGCTCCACGCTCAGCGCGTAATTGGCATCCACCATAAAGTAACGCTCCGGGCCGATCAGATCCCGCACTGCGGTCGCACGGGCCACATCATCGGCCAGATCGGGCTGGCCCACCTTGATCTTGATGGCATTAAACCCCTGGGCCAAATAACCGCGGGTTTGGTCGAGCAGCTTTTCAAGCGGGAAGTTCAGATCAATCCCGCCCGCATAGGCCCGGCAGCGATCCGCGTGCCCCCCGGCCATTTTCAATAGCGACTGGCCGGTGGTTTTGCCGCGCATATCCCAAAGCGCGATATCGAGCGCGGAAATGGCAAAAGAGGCGACACCGCCGCGCCCCACATAGTGGATGTGCCACTGCATGGCCTCGTAAAGCGCCTCCACATCCGCCCCGTCGCGGCCGATCAGAAACGGTGCGAGATCATGTTCGATCATTGCCAAAATCGCGTGACCACCGCGCCCGCCTGTATAGGTGTAGCCGGTGCCTTGCGCGCCATCAGCGCAGGTCACGGTCGCGGTGATCACCTCAAAATGTGTGTGATCGCCGTGCTTGGCGTCCGACAGCACCTCCGCCAAAGGGAGGTTAAATCGCTGCGCTTTGATCTGGGTAATTTTGCTCATAGCCTTCGCCCATCCGTGTTTGGCCAAGACAATGGCGACAGATGGACGAAGTCAATTGTTTTTGCACGGGGCCTAGGGTCTGTGGGGCGTCAGAACCAAACCACGGAGGCGCGCTCCGCCTGTGCGCTGCTGATCCCAAAACCAAGGTCACATGGGGATTTGGTTGCATGGCACAAGGCTTTGTCATGTCGCAGGCGGACCGATCGGGCAAGCCGAGTGATGGCGCGTCTCACCTTACAGGTTGCCAAGATCGATGCATTTGCGGCGACGCGGTAAGAAACGCTTGAGCGTGAGCCCCTTTTGCCCGTGACGCGGGGCATCAACCACGGTTCTGCACTCGGTTCGTGCCGCTATATTGTAAGTATCTGCATAAATTTTTAACATTGCGTTTACTCCTTCTCTGGGAATACCCTCCTTTAAATTGGGCATCAAAGCGAGTCATAGAAATTTCACAAACGTTAGATAATCTTACACATGAATTGGCGTGACCTCCCCTCCCTCAACAGCCTGCGCGCGTTTGCCGCTGTGGCTGAAACCGGGTCATTGTCCAAAGCAGGTACCAGCCTGAATGTAAGCCACGCGGCCATCAGCCAGCAGGTGCGGGGGCTGGAAACCCGGCTGGGCGTGCAGCTCATTGAAAAACAGGGGCGCGGGATTGCGCTGACCGCCCAAGGGCTGATCTTTGCCCGCGATCTGACCGCTGGGTTTGAGACAATCGCGCAGGCAGTGAGCGCGCTCAGCGACGAGGACACCACAAGGCCGCTGCAAGTGACCATGACGCCGATGTTTGCGGTGACATGGCTGATGCCGCGCATCTCTGATTTTCGGCACCAACACCCTGAGATCGAGTTGATGTTAAACCCGACCGTTGAGGTGGTGGCGCTGGCACCGGGGGGTGTGGATATCGCCATTCGGGCCAGCAGCGGGCGGTGGCCGGGTATGATCTCGGAGCGGTTGGTGGATACGGATTTTGTTGTTGTGGCCGCCACGTCCCTGATCGGGGATCGGCAGATTAACGAGCCCAAAGACCTGCTGGACCTGCCATGGCTGCAAGAGCTGGGCACCAATGAGGTCAGCCGGTGGCTGGCCGATCAGGGCGTTATCGTGCCTGAACGTATGAGCATCAGTCATTTGCCCGGCTATATGGTGCTGGAGGGGTTGCGCAACGGCGACGGGGTGGCCGCAACCGCGCGCGCATTTGTCGAGCCCGACGTGAAAGCCGGGCGGTTGAGAGTGCTGTTTGAAAACGCACGCAACGAGACGGGGTATTATATGGTCACCAGACCCGGTGTCATGCGCCCACCGCTCAAAGCATTCGTCACCTGGCTCAAACGCCAGACATGAGCCTATGGGGTTTTGGCCATCAACTCGCGCAATTCGCGGATCAAGGGCAGAACCGCTTTGATTTTCGCAGGCCCTAATCCATCGGCCACATTGTCAAACACCGGCGCGATCATCTGCACCGCCTCATCGCGGGCCGCCTTGCCCTCGCTGGACAGGCTAACGCGCTTGGAGCGCGCATCGCTCTGATCTGGCCTGATATGGACGAAACCGGCCTGCTCCAACCGGCGTAGCGTGTTGGTCATTGCGCCTTTGGTCACGTGGAACGCACGGGCCAATTGCCCCGGTGTCTTTTCCCCGCCCAAGCCTGCAAAGTGATTGAGAACCGCAAAATGCGAGACCTCCATCCCTTTGGGCAAAGCCTGTTTCAGATGAGATTGCGCCAATTGCTCAACGGTCGCAATCTCACTCAAAAGGGTGATAGCCAAGCTGTCACCGGTTTTATCGGTTGTCATTGCCATCTCCAAATCTCAATCCCGTGGATCAGCGCAAATCGCGCCTCACCAGACTTTACGCAGCGAGTAAGGCGTCGAGCTTTCCGCTCTTCTCCAAGGCAGCCATATCGTCATATCCGCCGACATGTGTGTCTCCGATGAATATTTGCGGAACGGTCCGACGACCATTAGCCCGCTGCATCATTTCGGCCCGTTTGGCCGGATCGCGCATGACATCAATTTCTTGATAGGATGCACCTTTAGACTGCAAAAGCCGCTTGGCCGCAGCACAATATCCACAAATTGGCGTGGTATACATAGTCACTTGCTTCATGTGATCTTACTACCTTAACGAATTACTTTAAGCTCTATATAATCGCTTACTCTGCACGTGCAACGCGGGCCAGCGTCAATACGCTCACGCTTTGGGCGCCAGCACCTCGACAGACCTGTGTACAGGCGGCCAACGTGGCCCCTGTTGTCATCACATCATCCACCAAAAGCACCTGCCGATCTGTGACAGAACGCACAAATTCCGGCGCAACAATAATCGCGTCGCGCACCGCCTCGTGACGCTCCTGACGGGTCATTCCCTTTAAAAACGGGGTTGCGTATCTGCGCTTGAGGGCTTCGACCTCTACATCCGCACCAATCAGCCCGGCCACATGCTTGGCCAGAATTGCTGATTGGTTATACCTGCGCCGCAACAGGCGCGACCAGTGCAATGGCACCGGGATCACAATCATGTCAGCCGAGACAATATCCGCCCCTGCGGCCACCATCCACCGGGCTATGGGGGCGGCCATGTCGAGCCGGTCGGAATGTTTGAACGCCATGGTGATCTGACTGCCAACCCCGTCATAGGCCACCGCAGCCCGGCCCCGGTCCCAGCCCGGCGGCGTCCGGTCGCAACTGTCGCAAATCAGCCGCGTGGTGGTGCGATCTGCCGTCGGCACCGCAACCCCGCAATAATCGCAGACGGGACCGGTGAAGAAATGGGTGCGCCCCCAGCACGCACCGCACAGCCCCATCGGGGTAACGGTCTCTGTGGGGCAGGCCAAACAGCGGGCTGGAAAGATTGTCTCGATCAGTGTCGAGCGTATCCGGCCCAGCAAAGGCTTTCGTTCAGTTTGCATATTGAGTATCGCTGTGGAACATCACGCGGATCACCCATATGACCTCACAGCCAGCCTTGTTTGACCCAGACATTCGCGCCATGCGGCGGGCGCGGGCGGCACGCGTGGGGTTCGCGGATTTTCTGCATCTTGAGGCCATGTCCATTATTGGAGAAAGGCTTGAAGAGGTTAATAAAGACTTTAACGACAAGATTATCGTAAGCGGGATGCCCGACCTTTGGGCGCGCGGCTTTGCCCGGGCACGCGTGATCCCGGACACGGATGTGCTGGATACCAAAGGGCCCTATGATCTGGCCATCCACGGGCTTTGCGCCCATTCGGCCAATGATCCGATCGGGCAGTTTGTGCAGCTCAAACGGGCGTTGAAGCCCGACGGTATGATGATTGCGGTCATGTTTGGCGGCCAAACCCTGACAGAGTTGCGCGCATGTCTCGCGCAAGCCGAAAGCGAGGTGCGCGGGGGTCTGTCTCCGCGGGTGGCGCCCATGGGGGAAATCCGCGATCTGGGCGGGCTTTTGGGCCGGGCGGGACTGGCACTGCCTGTGGCGGATAACATCGTGCTCAATGTGACCTATGAAAGCCCCGTGCATCTGATGCGTGACCTTCGCGCCATGGGCGAGACCAATCCGCTGGCCGCGCAAGCCCGGACGTTCATGCCGCGCCGCCTGTTG
Organism: uncultured Paracoccaceae bacterium; assembly: GCA_937920555.1. Classification (GTDB taxonomy): domain Bacteria; phylum Pseudomonadota; class Alphaproteobacteria; order Rhodobacterales; family Rhodobacteraceae; genus CAKZTM01. The sequence continues at coordinate 25,874 of CAKZTM010000006.1, forward strand.
GAGCGCACCCAAGAGCTTTACGCCCGCGCGTTTTCCGCGCCGGACGGGCGCATCAATGCCAGCTTTGAGCTGGTATTCCTCACCGGATGGGCCCCGTCAGACAACCAGCAAAAGCCGCTCAGACCCGGATCGGCGCAAGCGCGATTGGCCGATGCGCTCAAAACCACGGAACGACCTACCGGCGAAAAGCCCGGCTCATAGGCCCGCGACATGTCCCCACGCGACATGCCCGTGCGCGAAAAGGTTAACAACTGTGCTACTGCGCTAGCACAGTAGCGCTGGGGGCGGGCACAAGCAGCAACCGGATTGACGTCAGAAAACAGCGCGTTAGGTAACAGGGACCAGACAGGATAGAGCTATGCCAAAAGACATCGACCTTGATCACCCCGGACACGGACGCCTTGCCCATGCCAACACCGACCACCCGCCGGTGGCTCCGGCCAAGGTTGGGGTGATCATCGCCAATTTGGGCACACCGGATGCCACCGACTACTGGTCCATGCGCCGTTACCTCAACGAGTTTCTGTCGGACCGGCGGGTGATCGACTACGCCCCCTGGAAATGGCAGCCGCTGTTGCAGCTGATCATTTTGACCAAACGCCCGTTTTCATCCGGCGCGGCGTATCGCGGCATCTGGAACAATGAGCTCGACGAAAGCCCGCTTCTGACCGTGACCCGGGCCCAGTCCAAGGCTTTGGCCAGCCGCCTAAAGGATCTTTGGGGCGACCGGGTGGAGGTCGATTTTTGCATGCGCTACGGCAATCCATCCACCCAATCGGTGATCGAGCGGATGAAAGAGAAGGGCTGCGAGCGCATCCTCTTTTTCCCACTCTACCCGCAATACGCAGCACCCACGACCGCAACCGCCAATGATCAGGCGTTTCGCACATTGATGAAAATGAACTGGCAACCGGCCATCCGCACCGTGCCTGCCTATTTCGAGAACACACTGTTTATAGATGCTCTCGCCGCGACGGTGACCGAGACCTACGCCAAGCTCGACACAAGGCCCGACATTCTGGTCGTCTCCTATCACGGCGTGCCCGAGCGCTACCTGATGCAAGGCGATCCTTACCATTGCCAATGTCAAAAAACGACGCGGCTTCTGCGCGAGCGGCTTGGCTGGGACAAAACCGAAATCATCACCACGTTTCAATCCAAGTTTGGTCCCGAAAAATGGGTCGGACCGGCCACGGTTGATTACGTGGCCGAGCTGGCAGAAAACGGCAAAAAGAATATCGCGATCATGGCGCCTGCATTTTCCACCGATTGCGTGGAGACCCTAGAAGAGATCAACGAAGAGATCAAAGAAAGCTTCGAGGAGGCCGGCGGCGAGACCTTCACCTATATCCCCTGCCTTAACGACCGGGACGATCATTTGGCGATGATGGTCGATATCGTCACCCGCGAGACCGCCGGGTGGCTGTAACGTCAATCAGCTAGTTTTCGCTCAACTTCGAAAAATAAGCGCAGGTTAACGACTTTTCCAAAAACAGCTTGATCAAAAACGAATCAAATTGCGCCAACACCACCTGTGAGTGTGGCAACATTGTGTCACTTCGAGTTTTACATGAAATTCTCGCCAATATTATGGACTGTAAGAGCCTCTCTTAACGCTTTGAAGTAAAACAAATATTTTTATACCCCCGCTAAAAGCGCACTCTTCAACCGGAAAAGTTCATTGCAAATTTCTGCTCCCGACCTATCTTCTTCTTTAGCCCATGGGGGGCTGTAAATATTGCTTTAGTCGCGTCAAGTAACGGCGTGACGTTCAACTTTGGCGCACTCTTATCTTTGGCGTCATGTACTTATTGGGGGCTACCACATGAAAAAGACAACTATCGCAATTATTGCGGCGATACTGCCTGTGCAAATGGCATTCGCTGGGGGACATTCTGCGAAAAACGCAATGGATGTGCTCGAATCCTTGAACGACAAAGGCTATGTCGACCTTGGTATCGAGGAAACAAACAAGAAAATCATCGTTTACGGTGAGAAGAAAGGTAAGCGCGTCGCTCTTACTTATGAGAAAGACGGTTTTGATCTGGTCGGCAAGCGCGTCACCAAGGTTAATCCCCGCAACGTATCCAGCGACAAAAAAGGCGTAGCACGTCTTCACGACGCCGAAGAGACGACAATCGACGCGCGTGAAGAGCTGAACGATCTTCGCGAAATTGGCGCACCTGCGGGCCGCGTCCACGAAGCTGAAGAGACCTTCTACGACGCCGAGGAAGAAGAAGACGATATCCGCGCAATTCTGTCCAAAAAAGCCGGTAAGAAAGACGGACCCGGCAAAAAGAAAAAGGGCAAGCGCGCAGACGGCCCCGGCAAGAAAGCTGAAGTCGAGGAAATCGTAGAAGTTGTTGAGAAAGTCGGCAAAAAAGACGGACCCGGCAAGAAGAAAAAAGGCAAGCGCGTAGACGGCCCCGGCAAGAAGAGATCCGGTATCGTTGAGCGTCTGCATGAAGCCGAAGAGACCACAATCGACGCCCGTGAAGAGCTAAACGATCTTCGTGAATTGCGTGCGCCTGCGGGCCGCGTGCATGAAGCTGAGGAAACGCTTTACGACGCCGAAGAGGAAGAGGAAGACATCCGCGCGATCGCGCAGAAGAAGCACTAAGCTCTTCCAAATATCTCTATATGAGAAAGGCGCTGGGTATCCCGGCGCCTTTTTTTATGAGAATTTGTCCATCAGTTTTTGCAGCATGGATTTCTCCTCCGGGGCGTCGGTCTCCACCTTCGCCTCGGCCGCTTTGGGCTTTGATTTTTCGGCCGTCTTCGCCCCGGTCTTCGCCCCGGTGGACGGTCGCGCCGGGGCCACGCGCCGCGCAATGGCATTCATGAACCGGCCCTCATCGCCCTTGGCCAGATCCGCCGCCCCCTCGCCGATACCCCGAATGACGTCATCAAGCCACGTTTGATCGGATTTCGAAAAATCGCTCAGCACATAGCCCGGCACACGGTCTTTGTGCCCCGGATGGCCCACGCCGATGCGCACCCGCCTGTAGTCCGCACCAATATGGGCGTGAAGCGAGCGCAGCCCGTTATGGCCCGCATGTCCGCCACCGGCCTTCACACGGATCTTGCCCGGCGCCAAATCAATCTCGTCGTGGAACACCACCACATCACCGGGCGGCACTTTGAAAAACCGTATCGCCGCCCCGACCGATTGGCCGGAATTGTTCATAAATGTCTCAGGCTTGAGCAACACGACTTTTTCGCCGCCCAAAACGCCCTCGGCAACCTGTCCCTGAAACTTCGCCCGCCAATCGGAAAAACCATGCGCGGACGCGATCTCGTCGAGCGCCATGAAGCCCACATTATGCCGGTTTTGTGCGTATTTCGCACCCGGATTGCCCAGGCCAACAAAGAATTGCACGCGGTCACCTCCTTGATCAGGTTGCGCCCCTCTTTACGACGTATGGAGCGAATGCAACAGACCCCAACCCACCGCCTTACCGGGCCGCTCGATTAATCTTCCGTTAGGGTACGGGCGCGACTGTACCCGCAGCATGCCCAAGTGGAAGTTCAAAAATGTCATTTGACGACAATACCAACATAACCGTTCTGCCAAGCCCGTCTTACGCGCCGCCCTGCGACACCAAAGTCCTTGTGTTGGAGGATAATCTGGTCGATCGCAACGTCATGACACGGGCCGCCAAGCAATCCGACATGACGCTCGAATTTCAGTTCGTCGAAACCCTCGCACAAATGACAGAGATGGTGCAAAAACACCGGTTTGATCTGGCCATACTCGACTATAGACTGCCCGACGGGACCGGCCTTGATGCCATAAAACTGCTCACCGGATCGGCGCTGAATTATAACTGCGCCAATATCATGGTCGCCTCCGAGGCCGAGATTACCATCGCCGTGGCCGCCATGAAATCCGGCTGCTCAGATTATATTTTGAAAGAAGACCTCACACCGGCGGCCTTGCGCCACGCGATCATCAATGCCCTGCAAAAATCAGAACTGCGCAAAAAAGTATCCGACGCCAGCCAAAATCTGGTGTCACTGCGCAGCACGCTTCGGGAGCATTCGGAATTATCCACAACATTCGTCCGCCCGATGATCCGCCGGACCTTGGCTCAGGTGTCTGCGTTGGAGTTTTCCATGCGGCAGACCGGGCAAAGCCCAACGGATATGCGCCTAGAGATTATCACCGAAAACTGCCGGGACGTTTTGAATTTTTGCGATAAGATTGAACGCGACGGCGTTCTGGCCGGACCAAACCCGGCCCTATAACCACACCCCTGAGAAACCGGGGGCATCCCACGAAAAAAGGGCCGCGCAAATGCACGACCCCTCATGATTTTCAAACGCTGTAAGGATTACTCCTCGGTGGCGTCCTCAGCGGCGGCCTCTTCACCCTCTTCGGATGTTGCCTCGCCATCAGCTGTATCCTCCTCATCCTCATCATCCGCAGAGCGCAGGCTCGACGGCGCAGAGATGTTTCCGATCACAAAGTCGCGGCCCTGAATAACGGACTTGGCACCCTCAGGCAGCGTGATGTCCGAAATTGTGAACGCATCACCGACATCGTAATCGGTCAGATCAATGGTCAGGCTCTCTGGAATGTCACCGGCGGTCACTTCCAACTCAACCTCGTTGCGAACGACGGTCAGAACGCCGCCCTTCTTGATGCCTGCGCACTCTTCCTCGTTGAGAAACTCAACAGGGATGAAAATCTTGATCCGCGATGTCCGCTTGAGACGCAAAAGGTCGATATGAGTGGGCAAATCCTTGACCACATCGCGCTGAACGCCGCGGCAAATCACCCGCTGGTCAACGCCCTTCATTTTCAGGTCCAGCAAAGTGGACATGAATTTACCGGCCTTGAGCATCTTGAAAAGCTCGTTGTATTTCACCGTGATCGGCTGCGGGTCTTCACCACCGCCGTAAATCACACCGGGCACAAGGCCCTGGGCGCGTGCTCTGCGGGCGGCCCCTTTGCCCGTATCGTCACGAACCTCTGCATTGAGAGAGAGTGTCTCTGCCATTGGTCGTTCTCCTAAATACTTGCGGCAATCCTCCAGGGGTGTAAGTGCCGCGTGAAGCGAGGCTTCTAGGCGATTCATCTGGCAAATGGAAGTGGTTTGTTGGCACCAGCATGTGCACGCGGCGATCGGGCCATATGCACGCGGGTCGAACCATGTGAAGCCCTTGTGTTGTGCCCCTCAAAATACGCCCCGAAAAGGACCGCAATCAAGCGCGTCCCGACCCGGTCTTCCGGTTATCCTCCACAGGCTCTTAGCGGGCATAAACGTCGCACCAAAGCGCCGTTGTGAAGCCCGAAATTTGTGATTAGGTTGGCGCCACATCGCCAAGATCGAGGAGAAACACCATGCCAGACATTACCAATATCGAAGACCTCCGGGTTCTGGCAGAGCGCCGCGTGCCGCGCATGTTTTACGATTATTGCGATAGCGGCTCATGGACAGAGCAGACCTACCGCGCCAACACCGACCATTTTTCCAAGATCGGCATCCGCCAGCGGGTTGCCCGCAACATGGAGGGCCGCTCCACCGAAATTAAGATGATCGGCGAGACCCTCAAAATGCCGGTTGTTCTGGCCCCTGTCGGCTCCACCGGTATGCAACATGCGGACGGGGAAATCCTGGCCTGCCGCGCGGCCCATAAATTCGGCGTGCAGTTCACCCTCTCGACCATGTCCGTGTGCTCGCTCGAAGATGTGGCGGACAATGTGGATAATCCGTTTTGGTTCCAGCTTTATGTGATGCGCGACCGGGAATTTACCGGCAAGTTGATCGACCGCGCCAAGGCCGTGGGGTGCACCGCACTGGTTCTCACCCTTGATCTGCAAATTCTGGGCCAACGACACAAGGACATCAAAAACGGCCTCTCGGTGCCGCCCAAGCCGACCCTGCCGGTGATCCTTGATCTGGCCACCAAATGGCGCTGGGGATTGGCGATGCTGAAAACCCAAAGACGCACGTTCCGCAATATTGTGGGCCATGTAGATGGCGTCTCCAACACCGCCGATCTTGCCATGTGGGCCTCGGAAATGTTCGATCCCAAGCTCAATTGGGACGATATTGCGTGGATCAAGGAACGCTGGGGCGGGCCGGTCATTCTCAAAGGTATTCTTGATCCTGACGACGCTGAGACGGCTGTAAAATACGGCTGCGAGGCCCTTATCGTGTCCAATCACGGGGGGCGGCAACTTGACGGCGCCCTGTCTACCATTGAGGCGCTTCCGGGCATCGTGGAGGCGGTTGGCGACAAAATCGAAATCCATATCGACAGCGGCATACGGTCGGGCCAAGACGTGCTCAAATGCATGGCGCTCGGGGCGCAGGGCACCTATATCGGCCGCGCTTTCAACTACGGCCTTGGCGCTATGGGCGAAGAAGGCGTGACCAAAGCGCTGGAGATCATCCACAAAGAGCTGGACCTCTCAATGGCCTTTTCCGGTGAAACTCAGCTCAGCGAGGTGGGGGCCCATACGGTCATTTTGCCGCGCGAGCGTGCCGCCATGGCTTTGGGCGAAGGGTAATCCCCGCCCGGCCTGACAGGATCACAACCTGCGCAAAGAAACCTGTTCGACCAGATGATCTTTGCCTTTGCGCAAAATCAGATTGGCCCGAGACCGCGTGGGCAGGATGTTCTTTTGCAAATTGACCAGATTGATGGTCCCCCACAAATCATTGGCGGTGCGTGCCGCCGCCTCGTCGGTCAACTCCGCGTATTTATGGAAAAATGAGGACGGATCGGCAAAGGCGGTTTGGCGCAAACCCATGAACCGCGATATATACCAGTCGTGGATCAGGGGTGTTGGCGCATCCACATAGATCGAGAAATCAAAATAGTCAGACGCCACCGGTGTGGGGCCCAACCGTTTGCCCAATTGCGGGGTTTGCAACACGTTCAACCCCTCAAAGATCAAGATATCAGGCCGGTCTATGGTGATATTTTCCCCCGCCACCACATCATAGACCAAATGCGAATAGACAGGTGCTTTGACCTGCCCCTGCCCGGCCTTGATGTCGGATAAAAACCGGATCATGGCCTTGCGGTCATAGCTTTCGGGAAAGCCCTTGCGGCGCATCAACCCGCGGTCCTCCAGCACCGCATTGGGATGCAAAAAACCGTCCGTGGTGATCAGATCCACCGACGGGCTGGAAGGCCAGCGGCGCATAAGTTCCTGCAACACCCGCGCAGTCGTGGATTTGCCCACCGCCACCGATCCCGCAATGCCAATGACAAACGGCGTCTTTTCACCCGTGAAGGACAGAAAATCCCGGCGTTCCTCGAACAGGCCCCGCATGGCCTCCACATGGCGCGACAACAAGCGCGACAAGGGCAGGTAAATCCGCTCCGCTTCTGCCAAATCAAGATGATCGCCCAGAGAGCGCAGCCGCTTGACCTCATCTGCGGTCAGGGACATGGGCGTGCTGGCCCGCAATTGCGCCCAATCGTCAGCCCCAAACTCTACATATCGGGAAGGCGCAGCCATCGTTCAGGCGCTATGCGCCCCGTCGGCCAGCTCTTTGACGAAAGCCAAAACCTCCGCCGCACTGTCGCCGCGCCCGATCCGGTCGACAATGGCAGAGCCCACAACCGCCCCATCAGCCACACCCGCAATCGACTTGGCATTATCCGCCGTCTTGATCCCGAACCCCACACAGACAGGCAAGCCGGAGGCCGCTTGAATGCGCGCCACATCAGGGGCCACGTCATCCGCATTGGCCGAAGCCGCCCCGGTAATCCCGGTAATGGCCACATAATACACAAAACCCGATGTGTTCTCCAAAACCTTGGGCAGACGCTTGGCATCGGTCGTTGGCGTGGCCAGCCGGATGAAATTCAGCCCCGCCCCATTGGCAGGCACGCACAGCTCGTCGTCTTCCTCGGGGGGCAGATCAACCACAATCAAACCGTCGACCCCCGCCTCGACCGCAGCGGTCAAAAACGCCTCGACCCCCATGTGATAGATCGGATTGTAATAGCCCATGAACACAATCGGCGTCGCGGTGTCGTCTTTGCGAAATTCCCGAACCATCTCAAGGGTCTTGTCCAAGGTCATGCCGCCATCCAGCGCCCGTTGCCCGGCCAGCTGAATGGTTGGCCCGTCCGCCATAGGGTCCGTGAAGGGGATGCCCAACTCGATAATATCAGCCCCCGCAGCCGGCAGGCCCTTCATAACCTCAAGAGAGGTCTCATAGGTGGGATCACCGGCCATGGTAAAGGTCACAAAAGCCTTGCGGCCCTCCGCCTTTAACTGCGCAAACCTGTCATCAATCCGGGTCATCACCACACCTCAATTCTACGATTGCCTCCATTTGCGCGACAGATCAGGGAAAATCAAGCCTTGACCCTTGCAAGCCTCCGACTTACCGAACCCCAAACCAGCTCAAGGACAAGATCATGGGTTTCAAAACAGGTATCGTGGGCCTTCCCAATGTGGGCAAATCAACGCTGTTTAATGCGTTGACCAGAACCGCTGCTGCACAAGCGGCGAATTTTCCATTTTGCACCATCGAGCCCAATGTGGGCGAAGTCTCTGTCCCCGATCCGCGTCTGGACACGCTGGCCAAGATCGCAGGCTCCAAACAGATCATCCCCACGCGCATGACATTTGTTGATATTGCCGGTCTGGTGAAAGGCGCCTCCAAGGGCGAGGGCTTGGGCAACCAGTTCCTCGCCAATATTCGCGAATGCGACGCCATTGCCCATGTGCTGCGCTGCTTTGAGGATGATGACGTGACCCATGTGGATGGCCGCGTTGATCCGATTGCAGATGCCGAAACCATCGAGACTGAGCTGATGCTGGCCGATCTGGAAAGCATCGAGAAGCGCATGGCCAATTTGGTGCGCAAGCTCAAGGGCGGCGATAAGGAGGCCAAAGAACAGGCCGATTTGCTGGACCGCGCCAAGGCCGCTTTGGAAGAGGGCCAACCGGCCCGCACCGTGGAGGTGGCCCCTGAAGAGCAAAAGTCGTGGAAAATGTTGCAGCTTTTGACCTCGAAGCCGATCCTTTACGTGTGCAATGTGGAAGAGGCGAATGCCGCTTCGGGCAATGCCCACTCCGCGCGGGTGGCTGAGATGGCCGCAAGCCAAGGGGCCGGGTCGGTTGTCATTTCTGCGGCCATTGAGGAAGAGATCGCACAACTGGACGCAGATGAAGCTGAGATGTTTTTGTCCGAGATGAACCTGGATGAGCCCGGCCTCGACCGGGTGATCAAGGCAGGCTACGCCCTTTTGGACCTGCAAACTTACTTCACCGTTGGCCCCAAAGAGGCCCGCGCCTGGACCATCGCGCGCGGCACCGCAGCCCCGCAAGCGGCGGGCGTGATCCACGGTGATTTTGAACGCGGCTTTATTCGCGCCGAAACCATCGCCTATGACGATTTTGTCGCCCATAATGGCGAGCAAGGCTCCAAAGAGGCGGGCAAGATGCGCGCCGAAGGCAAGGCTTACGTGGTCAAAGACGGCGACGTGCTGCACTTCTTGTTCAACACCTAAAGCGACCCCCAAAAACGGGCAGGCTCAAAGCCGCGGCTAAACCTTAACAACTGTGCTACTGCGCTAGCACAGTAGTGCCGCGCTCTAGCCCAACAAAAGCTCTTTCATCATCAACGCAAGTGATGCCGCAATCAGCGCCAAAGCGCCCCATTTGCCCAAGCCCATACCGTCCCAATAGACCCGCCACCCGGACAACTCGACCCCCTCCAGCTTGGCCCGCCGAACCCCCATGCGCTTGGCAAAAATGGCCGCCCCCAAAAGCGGCAAAGCGGTCAGCATCACCCCAAAGACCAGCCACACACCCTTTGACCACATCCCGCCCCAATAGCCCCAATGGATCGGGTCAACCGCCTCCGAGACACGCTGATGAAGGCTCAAATCTTCGCCCCTGTGGGATGCAATCACCTCAAGCGTTTCGGGATGAAGATAGACCATATTGGCCCGCTCCCGCACCAAAACCGCATCCATGTCGCCCTCTATGCGGACCGGCTGCACACGGGTGCGCGGCAACAATAGCGCCTTGATTTTCAGATCGGGATAGACACCGTAGGCGATCTCTAACATGGCGGCCACCTTGTCCTCGCTCATGTCAGCGGGCTGGCGTGCCTCGCGCGGCTCGGTATTGACGTTTTGCGCCAAAGGCGGTGCGTCCAGATTGAGCGTCTCGGCAAAATAATAAAGCGTGGTCAAACTGACCATCAACACAAACGGGATCGACCACGCGCCCAACAACCTGTGCAGATCACTGAACATCGCCCGCTTGCTGCCGCCAAAGCGGGGCAAGGTTACAAAACTTTTCCAAAACCGGGGCAACAGGAATATCCCCGCAATCAAACTGGCGGTCAGCGCCAACGAGAACACGGTGACAATCATGATCCCGGCCTTGGTGGGGATAAACAACCGCGTGTGCAGCTCGCCGATGGTCTCGTGAAAACTGTGCGAGGACGTATCCCCCAAAGCCACACCCGAATAAGGATCGACCCATAAAAACCGCGTCTTGCCGCCTTTGACCAAATACCCGACCTGATCGGCCATCCACGGATCGTCACGCCGGTAAATGCGCACAATGGTGTTGTCCGGGCGGGCCTCTTGGGCGGCACCGTAGACCTGCGAAAAGGCGATCTTCTCACGCCCGTCCGCTGACACACGCATCTCTTTGGTCAACAGCCAGTCAATCTCAGTGGCGAAAATGGCAAGAGTTCCGGTCAGAAAGATGAACGCAAATATAAGCGAACACCACAGACCCAAAAACGAATGTATCCAATGCCATGACAACAGTTTTGACAATACAGATTTCATGGCCACCTTTTAAGATTCGCAAACACCCCTCCATTAATCAAAAAATCCCTGCAAACAAAAGCCGCATGCGACCTGCCGTAACGACCGATTGATCTAGCAAGGCCGGGGTTCTACCTTCGCCCGCAGAATCATCATGATGTTCAGGAGACAGATATGGCGCAGTACGTGATCGACACCCCTGCGGTCGTTGGCATTCCCGTGGCGGGCTCAGATGCCAGCTTTCCCGTGAGGCGGGTTTATTGCATCGGTCGCAACTATGCCGCACATGCCGTCGAGATGGGTCATGATCCAAATCGTGAGGCGCCGTTTTTCTTCCAAAAGAACCCCAATAATTTGGACCCCTCCGGCACCTTCCCATACCCGCCCCACTCCAATGATGTGCACCATGAAATAGAGATGCTGGTGGCACTGAAATCCGGCGGCACCAATATCGCGCCGGACCGGGCCTTGGACCATGTGTTCGGCTATGGATTGTCCTTGGACATGACCCGCCGTGATCTTCAGGGGGAGCAAAAGAAAATGGGGCGGCCTTGGGAAATTGGCAAAGCCTTTGAGCGCTCTGCGCCGTGCGGCCCGCTTCACAAAGCATCCGACATTGGCCATTTGGATCAGGGGCGCGTTGAGCTGAAAGTCAACGGCGCGCTTCGCCAAGAAGGCGATTTGAACCAGATGATCTGGAAAGTCCCTGAGATGATTTCCTATCTGTCGGACTATTTCGAGCTGGCCGCCGGCGACGTTATCATGTCGGGCACCCCTGCGGGTGTCGCTGCTGTGCAAAAAGGCGATGTGATGGCCATGCGCATCGAGGGCTTGGGCGAAATGGAGGTCAAAGTCGTGTGAGCTTTGCAAAAGAACTCCGGGCAAGACCCGCCGCACCGGCGACAGGGCGTTAACACTTTATAAATAATTGCCCCTGAAAACCACGCATATCTTGGGAAAATGGCTAAAAAACAAAGGCTTAGATATGCGCCAATGACCATCAAAAAAACGGTTGTAAATCAGATGTTTACGGCTTAATTCCGGTGGTGGGCAGGTGGCCGAGTGGCTGAAGGCGCTCCCCTGCTAAGGGAGTAGGCGGGTTGAACCGTCTCGAGGGTTCGAATCCCTTCCTGCCCGCCACAAACGCTTTCGATAGAACGCGGCGGCAATTCTTCAACGCGCTTAGCGGCAGTCGTTTGATAAAAACGACGAGAGCTATCGGTTTTAAAGCAAATCCCAATATGCCCAGCGAAACGCTTTCGCAGAAAGCGGCGGCAATTCTTCATCGCCCAAAGCGCCCTACGCCCATTCATCGCGCTAACGACTTGATATCGCCCCGAAACCGTGCAGATCACTCAAACCTTTGAGCGACAGGCATTTCCTGCCCGTCGAAAGTCCGCCGGGGTTTGCCCCGTCTCTTTCTTGAACGCACGGGTAAAGGCAGAATCTGACGCGTAGCCCGCACTCTCGGCGGCGTCGGTCAGCGATGTGTTGTCCTGTTGCAGGATCCTCTTGGCAATCTCCATCCGCCACGATGTCACATATTCCATCGGGGACATCAGCATCAGTTTTTGGAATTGCACAGCAAACCCGGTGCGCGACATGCCAGCCGCATTGGCAAGCGCCTCAACGGTCCATTTCGCGGCAGGCGCTTTGTGAAACGCGTCCAGCGCGCGGGCAAGGTTCTTGTCAGAAAAAGCCCCCAAAGCCCAGTTTTTGGCGTCACCGCTCTCGATGAAACTTCGAATGGCCTGCGCAAGAATGGCCTCAGACATCTTTAGCGCAATCAGATCGCCCCCCAATTTGCGCCCGCCCGTTTCGCCGCCGATCACCCGCAACGTGGCCTCCATCCATCGCCCGGCGTCTTCGCCGTAGTTGGTCAGATGAATGAGGGGGGGCAAACGCTCCATCAGGATGTGCCGGGAGTTTGGCTCAAAGGAGAAATGGCCGCAAATCAGCTGGGTTTCGCTTTGCGGCTCTTCACCGCCATAAACAAGAACCCCCGACCCGTCAAAACCGGACTTCTCCAACACCACATCCAAAGGCAAGACCGTCCGCTCGGGGGTTTGACCACTGTAAAGATCGTGAGAGGCCCCATGCGGAATGATGACAAGATCCCCTTGGGCCAGCGAAAGCGGCTCCTCCACCCCGTCTACTTTCACAAGGCAACTGCCCCGGTGGACAAAATGAAATCTGGCCACATTCTCATAGCTGGGGACGGCAACGCCCCATGGTTTCGTGAATGACGTCCGAAAGTACAACGTTCCACGCATCGACAGGTTGGTGAGAATATCACTGAGAAGATCAAGCATGACATATCATACCTCCTTGACCGAACCTGTACAGAGTTCTGAACAATCTGCACAAAACTTGGAACGATCGAGCATGTCTCAATCTTAACCATTGGGCATACTCTTTCGTGTCGAAACAGCCAATGGAGCACCCAAAATGAAGAAATTGATTTCCGCACTTGCTGTGGTCTTTGCCATGACCGGCATTCAGACGAACGCTCAGGAAGTCGCCGATATGAGCGACCTCGAATTTGCGCATATCGCATACACAGCCGACAATATCGACATCCGCTATGCGCATCTGGCACTGGCCCTGTCCACCAATCCCGACATCCATGAATTTGCCAACACGATGATCCGCGATCATAACGCCGTGAACGAGGCGGCTCTGGGCTTGCTGGACAAACTTGGCGCGTCAGCCCAGGACAATGCGGTCAGTCAGTCGTTAAACGCAAATGCAGAAGAGATCATCGATGGTTTCGTCAAACTGCGCGGTGCAGAGTTTGATGCAGCCTATGCCGCCAATGAACTGGCCTATCATCAAGCGGTCAATGACCTCGTTGAAAACACGATGATCCCAAACATTGACAATGCCGAAGTGAAGGCGCTCTTCGTGCAGGGGCTTGAGATTTTCAAAGCCCATGAGACGCATGCCGAAAAGATGGTCAAGGCGCTCCAGTAATGCACAAAACCCATACACGTCGCAGCGTGATGGCAGGGGCGGCCGCATCAGCGGTCGTCCTGTCCGCCACACGAGTTGGTGCAGCAGAACCAACCGTTCATGAGGTCGCCATAAAAGCCTTCGAATTCGATCCCCCGCAGGTGCAGGCCCGTATCGGCGATAAGATACGCTGGACCAACCATGACCTCGCCCCGCATACGGCAACCGCCGATGAGTTCGGGTGGGACACCGAAGAAATAACGAAAGGCGAGTCCGGCGAGATCATCGTCACAGAAGGCATGGAAACGTCATATTTTTGCGTATTCCACCAGCATATGAAGGGAACAATCGAAATCGTGTGAGCTTTCTAAAGGTGGTGCCCAGTCCCACCCCATGAGGGCCGACGAAACCGCGGTCGCAACGGCCCAACGCCTGTCCAGCTTACCCCAAATAATCAATGATCGGGCAGTCGGGCCGATTGTCCCCCCGGCACGCCCGGACCAAATGCTTCAACTCATCATGCAAAACCTGCAATTCGCGCTGCTTTTGCTCGATCTGCTCCAACCGCTTGGCCGCAAGTTTTTTGACATCCGCACTGGAACGCGCATCGTTTTGGTATAGCCCGATCAACTCGCGGCTTTCCTCGATAGAGAACCCAAATTCGCGCGCCCGCCGGATAAAGGCCAGCCGCCGCACAGACGCCGCATCATAGGACCGGTATCCCGCCTCAGTGCGCCCGGCAGGGGCCACAAGCCCGATATCAGCATAATAGCGCACGGTTTTGACCGGCAACCCGGACGCTTTGGCGGCATGCGAAATATTCATCGGCGCTCCTATCGAAACCTTCCCGTAAAAGGATAGTTAAGCGCCAGAGCCGCTGGCCACAAGCCCCTCAAAGCCCAGAGACAAACTCGATCAAAGCCCGCTGGTCGAGCGCATGAAGACCCGAAAACGCCTCCCGCGATGCGGCCCCCTCCCCGCCATGCCACCCGATTGCCTCGCGGATATTTGCCGCCCGTCCATCATGCAACAAACGCCCCTGTGCGCCGGCAAGACCAATCAACGGGGCCGTGCGCCATTCGCCCGCCTCCACATCCCCTTGCGCAAAACCATCGGCCAAATCATCGCCCATGTGGTGCAACAACAGGTCTGAATAAATCGCCACATGACCGTCGCGCGTCTCCATGGCCGGACGGTGACAGGCCGCACAGCCAATGGACGTGAACAGCGCCAGCCCCTCAGGGTCGCCGGGACGCGCTTGGCCCAACTCGGCCACATAATCAGTCACCAAATCAATCACCGCCTCGGACAATTCAAACCCGCCCCCAAGCCCGTCACTGCCGTCCTGCAAGGCCACACAATCGGTTTGGCGCGCCGTGCAATCGCCCGCATGGACCGGGTACCGCGCGCTCGACAGACCCAGATCAACCGCAAAGGCCGAGGCCACCTGATCCGCCAGCGTCACATGCTCCGCCTTCCAGCCAAAGCGCCCGATCCGAACCCCGTCCAGCCGAACCCGCCCACTGACACCATCCCCGTCCAAATCATCCGGGTCCGACAGCGCAAGCAGAGCAATATCGGTGACCTGCTCTATCATCCCGCGCCCGGCAAGGGTGGGCGCGCGGCGCAAACCCACCCGCGTGCCCGGCGCAAGCTCCGTGCCGTCCAGCGTCAATACCGGCACACCGTCGCGCAACATCACCGATCCTTCCGGCGATAAGCCCGTGATCGCAGCGGTCTGCAATTGCTGCCCGTAATACGGATCGCCGCCGCCCAACCCGTCGCCAAATCGCGCCACAAGACCGGTCGAACTAAAGCTGCCCGCCGCCTCATTGATCGCAACCGCGCCGCCACCGGGATGACAGGCCGCACAGGCGCGCGCATTGAAAAGCGGCCCCAACCCGTCCGTGGCCCGTGCGGATGACGGCGCTGGCACCCAAATGCGCTCAAACAACGCCTTGCCCATGTGCCGGTCAAGGCGCGTATCTGCGACCACCTGAGTGCCCAATAAGACAAAAAATGCTACTCTAAGATACACGCAAATTACCCATCATACCGCTGTTTGGATGCTCAATCAGATCGCAATGAAACATGCAATCGCCGGAGGTACCCGCCAGATCCGCAAGCTGCGGGCCAAGTGGCGGCGGGGTGAAATCCTCGCCAAACGCAAACCGGGCCGCTGTTGCCAGAGCTGTCGCTCCCAGTTCCCCCAGTGCCGGTCTTCTGTCGTATTCAATCATATCATCCCCGACGCAAGTTCGCTCCCCGTGTCGGTGTGTGTACGCACACGGGGAGCGGAAAAGTTGGATTAAAGCGCGTCACTTTCCTCCAACTTCACGTCAAGCCGCAGGGCAGCGCTGAACGCCTCCACAGCTTGCGCCTGCGTCACCAATGCGGGGCCAAAATCACCGAGAACTTTTGCGCCGTCCGCATGTCCTTGCGCCCAGATTTGATTATCGGCCATGCCTCCAAGCTCGGCCTTGTCGCGCATCAGGGTCATGTTTTGTTTGACCATCACCATCGCCTGATCCGGGGCCTGATCCGGGGCCCGTGCCTCATGTGCCGCATTCAAACCCGCCAACTCCGCAGCCGAGGACGCGGCAAACAGTATGGCCACGGAAAATCCGATTAAAATTGGTCTCATAACAACCCCTGCACAAACGCATAGCGACGGCTCATCACCACGAAATCGAATCTGAACCTAAGATGACAAACCATCATTTTGACCATTGCGTCAAGGGTTTCGTCGGGCAAACAAACAACCGCAGCAAGGGCGCCGTGGCGCCCGCAGTACCCAAAGGCAGGCAGTCCGAAACCTAACCTCAAATTTTCGAAAAAGCTTTCTGCCTCAAAGCCTTACGTGCTTCTCCAGCGCATTATAGGCTGCTGCAAAACCTGCAACTGCGCCACCTCCGCCCCGTCCACACGGTCGATCAACAATTCCGCCAATCTCGCCCCCGAGGCCACCAGATCCTCCGCAACCGTATCCATCTTCGGATAAAGCGTCGGCAGAATTTCCGTGTTTTGCTTGCACACCAGATCGTAATCCCGCCCCAACACCATCGCCTTGTCCTGAAGCCCGCTGATGATCGATAAGGCCGCCAACTCATTGTTGCACACGATACCATCGGGCATATCGCGGCGCGCCGCCAACTCATGGCCAAAGGCACGCGCACGGGCCGCAACACTCAGTTGCGCCGCCGATCCGCCAACCTCGCCGTCAAGCCCCTTATCCGCGACGATCCGCCTGAAATCACTCTCGATCAGCTCATAATTCGTGGTGCCATTGTCCACAGCCGCCAGCAGAATTTTGCGCCGCCCGGTTTGGATCAACCGCATCACCGCCAAATCCACGAACGCCTCCGCATCAAAATCCAAATACGCATGGGACCGCTCGAACTTCGTGCGCCCGTGCGACACAAACGGAATGCCCGCCTCCATCAAAAACGCCACACGCGGATCGCGCGCACTGGTGTTGGTCAAAATCACCCCATCCGCACTGCGGTTCTCCAAAATATACCGGACCGAGGCCAACGGATGCGAGGTTTGAAACTCCGGGATCACACTCAAATGAAACGCCGTTCCCTGCACATGCGCGCCAATGCCCTGAATAAGCTGCCGCGTATAGTCCAACACATTAACATCAGCGGCCAAAACCAGCGCCAGCACATTGGTGCGCCCGGTGCGCAAGCGCACACCCGCACGGTTGGGCACATAGCCCACCTGCCGGGCCGCCGCCTCCACCTTGTCGCGGGTTTCCTGTTTCAGATTATTGCCACCGCGAAGCGACAAGGACACCGTCGACAGGCTCAGCCCTGTTAACTCGGCAACTGTCTTTAACGTTGCTCTTTTTTCACCCCGATCGGCCATGCCTTAGATCACCTTTATGCACACAAACGCCCTTAGGCTTTGGCACCATATCAATTTCTATCTTGTCTTTGTTTAAAAACTTTTGCAACGTTGCAACTGCAAACGACTCTACATCCGTAAGTCGGCTCAAACCGGCACGGTGCACGACTTAACCACGATGCTAATTTTCCATGGGAGGGAATTATGAACCATCTAACCAAGGGGCTTTCGGGCCGTTTAATGCTGACAAGCGCGCTCGGATTGAGCTTGCTGGCCGCATCAGCAAGCGCGGATACGATCCGCTTCTGGACCACCGAAGAGCAGCCCGAGCGGGTCGCAATCCAACAGGCGATTGCCGACGAATTCAAAGCCGCCAGCGGCCACACGGTAGAGATCATTCCCGTCACCGAATCTGAATACGGCACCCGCGCCACGGCAGCATTTGCCGCAGGCGATCTGCCCGACATCATCTACCACCCGCTGCAATATGCGCTGCCTTGGGCAGAGGCCGGCATTCTCGACACCGATGCGGCAACCGAGATTGTCGAAGAGCTTGGCATGGGCACCTTTGCCGCAGGCCCTCTGTCATTGGCGGCCTATGATGGCGGCGTGACATCCGTGCCCGTGGATGGCTGGACCCAAATGGTCGTCTACCGCAAGGATTTGTTTGACGCCGAAGGTCTAGAGGCCCCCAATTCTTACGCCAATGTGCTGGCCGCTCTTGAGAAGCTGCACAATCCGCCTGAGATGTACGGCTTTGTGGCCGCCACCAAGGTCGATGAAAACTTCATGAGCCAAGTGTTGGAACATGTGTTCCTCGCCAATGGCGTATCCCCGGTTGGCCCGGATGGGTTCAAGCCGCTTGAAGTTGGCCCGACCACCGAAGTTCTGGACTTCTACAAAGCGATCTCCAAAGCCTCGCCTCCGGGTGAACTTTACTGGAAGCAATCGCGCGAGCTTTATTTCGCGGGACAAGCAGCCATGATCATCTGGTCGCCTTTCATCCTTGATGAGCTGGCCGGTCTGCGCGACAGCGCCCCGCCCACAATCACCGATGATCCAACCTCCAGCGAGCTGGCCTCCAAAACCGGCGTTGTCACCAACTTCTCCGGTCCGTCAAATCCAGCCGGTGCCGCTTGGGGCGATGTGCGCTATTTCGGGATCACACCCGATGCCAATACTGATGTGGCCGCGGAGTTCGTGAAATTCTCCATGGATCAGGGCTACACGCACACGCTTTCCATCGCTCCTGAGGGTAAATTCCCAGTGCGCAAGGGCACGGCCGATGAGCCTGCCAAGTTCACTGAGGCATGGTCAAAACTTGACGTGGGTGTAGACCGCAAAGCGCCTTTGGGTGATCTTTATGCCGCCGACATGATCGCCGAGATCGTGGGCGGCCTGGAGGTCGCACAGCGTTGGGGCGTGGCCGAGGGGCAGCTCTCATTGGCCTCCAAGATCATCAACTCTCAGGCCATCAACCGCATTGTGCGCCAGTTCATCGACGATGAGATCGATGCAGCCGCCGCCGTTGCGGCTATGAACGAAGAGCTTGCCGCTGTAAACTAAACGGCACATGCACTTGGGTGGCGGGCCCGTCCCGCCACCAGACCCCAAACTCGCATCCGAGACATATACATGACGTCTGCCATGCCACCCTCGGGCCGCGGAGCCCTCGCCAAACGCGAAGCCCGGCTGGCGTGGAACCTGCTTTTTCCAACCATCGCAATCGTCAGCCTTGTCATCATCCTGCCCCTGCTCGCGATCTTCTGGATCAGCGTCAAACCGGTGGGACTGGCCGATTTGCGCCCGGTCGCCCCGATCGTGAAAGAAAGCCTGCGCGGCAGTGACGGCGAATTGCGCATTGAGTACCGCGTGCGCAACTCCTCGCAAAGCAAAGCCGTCGGCGGCGTCAGCTTCTCCGACACATTCCCCGACACTGTCGTGCCCCGCGACATCCCCGCGCCGTGCACATTCACCGCCCCCGCCCTTACTTGCGATTTTGGCACCATCGAGGGCGGCTATAACGAGCGCCTGCGCATCCCGCTTGCAACCGATCTGGACAAAGACACCGCCGAGGACACGCTGGAAGGCACCGCGCCGCGCGTCACCGGATCGGGCGACAACATCCTGACCAACACCACCTTCACCCTCGACAATTTCCGCCGCATCTTTGACAGCAAAGAGTTTGGCGCAGTGCTGTGGGCCACAGTGTTCTATACGGTCGTGGGCACCATCGGCGCGCTTGTGGTGGGCCTCTTTGCCGCACTCCTGTTGAACAAGAGTTTTCGCGGCAAGGGCCTCTTGCGCGGACTTTATCTCTTCCCATATGTCTCGCCGATCATCGCGGTGGCCTTCACATGGGTCACACTCTTTGATCCGTTCTCAGGCTCGCTCAACGCGCTTCTGATCCAAATGGGTGTGACGCAAGGCCCGATCAACTTCTTTGGCCAACGCCCGCAAGCGCTGATTATGGTCACCGTGTTTGAAATCTGGCGCTACTTCCCGCTGTCATTCCTGTTCATCCTTGCCCGCATGCAATCCATCGATACCGACATGTACGAGGCGGCCGACATGGACGGCGCCTCCCCGTTTCAGAAATTCTGGTATCTCAGCCTGCCCATGCTCCTTGGCATCCTGTCGGTGCTGTTCCTGCTGCGCTTCATCTGGACGTTCAACAAATTCGACGACATCTTCCTGCTTACAGGCGGCAATGCGGGCACCCGAACCCTGACCGTCAATGTCTACGAACAAGCCTTCGCAATCTCCAATATAGGCGCAGGAGCCGCCGTGGCCGTGGTGATCTTCGCCGTCCTTTTGTGCTTTAGCTTTTTGTTCCTGAAATACATCTCGCAGGAGGAAGGACTGTGAAACGCGGCACAATCACCGGCCCCGTCATCAGCGCCCTGTGGATGGTCGTGCTCAGCATCACCGTGGCCGTCACCATGTCCTTTGCCACCGGCGACCCGGTCCGCCCGCATATGCTCCTGAGCCTCGCCTGGGGGGCGGCCATCGGCCTCGTCCTCGCCCACCGCCGCCAGGATATCGCAGGCGAGACCATCGGCGCATTGGCCCTGACGGCGGCAATCCTACTGGGCTTTGGCCCGCTGGCCTTCGGCCAAGCCGCCACGATCTGGACCAAAATCATCGCCGCCCTCGCCCTGTCAGGCATCTTCGCATGGTCCACCCATGTGATCCTCAAAGACATGCCCAAAGGCCCCCTCACCCGCCACGAGTTCGAGGGCGCCGTGATCCGCTTTCTAACCGGCACAGGCTATATTATCTTCACCGCCGCCGTGCTGATCCCGTTTTACGTGATGGTCATGACCTCGCTGAAATCGCAACAAGCCCTGCTGCAAAACCCGCTGGACTTCTCCATTGACCTCAGCCGGGGCATCGACCTGTTCCGCTCCTATATCGAACTCTTTCGCGACTTCAATTTCGGCACCTACCTGTGGACCAGCTTTTATGTCTCTGTGTTCACCGTCGCCATCACACTGCTGTTTTCCGTCCCCGGTGCCTACGCCGTGGCCCGCCTGCGCTTCAAAGGCCGCGCCGCCTTTTCCCGCTCGATCCTGCTGATTTACATGGTGCCGATGATCGTGTTGGCCCTGCCGATCTATATCGCCTTTTCCATGACCGGCCTGCGCAATACCATTCCCGGCCTGATCATGATCTACCCGGTCACCACCATCCCGGTCGCACTCTATATGCTGCAAGGCTATTTTCGCGGCCTGCCCGTCGAAGTCGAAGAAGCCGGCCTGATGGACGGGCTGACCCGCCTGCAAGTGATCCGCAAAATCACCCTGCCCCTGTCCCTGCCCGCCATGGTGTCGGTCTCGCTATACGTGTTCATGATCGCATGGAACGAGTTTCTCTTGGCCTTCATGCTTTTGGATGACCCCTCCAAATTCACCCTGACACGCGGGGTCACCATGCTGAATTCCTCCGAGATCCCGCGCCAACACCTGATGGCAGGCGCGGTCATTGCCACAATCCCGATCATGGTCCTGTTTTTGGGACTGGAGCGCTTTATGACCAAGGGCCTCACCGCAGGCTCCGTTAAAGGATGAGTATGAACACCCAAGACCTAGATCAGGCCGCCCGCGATATTTTGGCACGCAATGACAAAGGCAGCTACACCATTCCCACAGAGGGGCTCTATCCCTACCAGTGGAATTGGGACAGCGCCTTTGCCGCCATGGGGTTTGCCCAATTTAACCCAGACCGCGCTTGGACTGAGATTGATACGCTGTTTTCCGGCCAATGGGATAACGGCATGGTGCCCCATATTCTGTTCCACCGCCCCGATCCCGGCTATTTCCCCGGCCCCGATGTGTGGTCCGGCGTGGGCCCGATCCCGTCCTCTGGCATCAGCCAACCGCCCATTGCCGCGACCATGGCCAAGCTGGTCTTTGGCAAAGACCCTGACATGGGCGCAAAACGCATGAGCCCCCTCTTTGACCGCTTCGTCGCATGGCACCAATGGTTCATGGAGTGGCGGCTGGACAACGGGGCCGTGTGCATCACCCACCCATGGGAGGCAGGCCGCGATAACGCGCCGGACTGGGACATCGGCATGCGCGCCATCAATCCGGTGGGCGTGGGCGACTATACCCGCCGCGATACCGCCCATGTGGACGGCTCCATGCGCCCGACCAAATGGGACTATGACCGCTACCTGTGGCTGGTGCAGCGCGGCGCGCGCCTCAAGTGGGATGAGGCCGCAATGATCCAGGATGCCCCCTTCCGGGTGGCCGATCCGACCATGACCTTCACGCTGCTGCGCGCCAATCGCGATCTGGCAGCCCTCGGGCGTGCCTTGGGCCGGGACGTTACCCAGATCGAGGGCTGGATCACAACCCTTGAGGCTGGCGCCGACACCCTGTGGAACCCGACCATCGAAAGCTATGACGGACGCGATGTGCCAACCGGCGAATGGGCCAATTCGATCTCCAACGCCTCGTTTTTGTGCTGGTATGCGGGTCTGCCGGCCGCGGCCATGAAACCTCGGCTCAAAAGCGTGATGGCAGGGCTCACATACGGCGTGCCGTCGCTTGACCCCAACGATCCGCGCTTTGATGCCAAACGCTACTGGCGCGGGCCGGTTTGGGGGATCATGAATATGCTGATCGGACTGGGCATGGACGAACAGGGCATGGCCGAGGGTCAGGAACTGCGCCGCACCACAGCCGATCTGATCGCCGAGCACGGATTTTCGGAATATTTCGACCCCACCGACGGATCACCAGCGGGCGGGAAATCCTTCACATGGACGGCGGCCGTTTGGCTGGGCTGGGCGTCCCCCAACGCAAGGCAGGCATAATGGGCGCCATTACCCTCAAAGCAGTCGAGAAATGGTTCGACGATGTGCAGGTTATCAAAGGCGTCGATCTGACTATCAGCAACGGCGAATTTGTGGTCTTCGTGGGCCCCTCGGGCTGCGGCAAATCCACGCTTTTGCGCATGATCGGCGGGCTAGAGGACATCTCGCGCGGCGGTATCGAAATCGACGGCCAAGACATGACCGACCAGCCGCCCTCCAAACGCGGCCTGTCCATGGTGTTCCAATCCTACGCCCTCTACCCGCACATGTCCGTGCGCGACAATATGGGCTTTTCGCTCAAAACCGCAGGT
Source organism: uncultured Paracoccaceae bacterium (assembly GCA_937920555.1). Taxonomy (GTDB): domain Bacteria; phylum Pseudomonadota; class Alphaproteobacteria; order Rhodobacterales; family Rhodobacteraceae; genus CAKZTM01. Next base: position 49,076 of record CAKZTM010000006.1, read on the forward strand.
GCCCCCAAGGCCGAGATCGCCGCCAAAGTGAACGCGGCGGCCGACACCCTGAAGCTGACCGATTATCTGGACCGCCGCCCCAAGGACTTGTCGGGGGGGCAGCGCCAAAGGGTCGCCATTGGCCGCTCGATTGTGCGCGACCCGACCGCGTTCTTGTTTGATGAGCCGCTCTCCAATCTCGATGCCGCCCTCAGGGTGGAGATGCGCCACGAGATCTCCAAACTCCACCAAGCCCTCACCGCCACCATGATCTACGTCACCCATGATCAGGTAGAGGCGATGACACTCGCCGACCGTATCGTGGTGCTGGACGCAGGCCGTATCATCCAGGTGGGCACCCCGCGCGAGCTTTATAACGCACCGGCCAACACTTTCGTGGCCCAATTCATCGGCAGCCCCAAAATGAATGTGGCCCCGTGCACGGTCGCAGATCGCCAATTCACCCTGCCCAAAGGTCACCCATCCCCCTACCCGCGCACCAATACCACCGCCACTCAAATGGGCATCCGTCCCGAACACATCACCATCGGCCAGCCGGGCACAGGCCAATGCGATGGCCGCGTTGATGTGGTGGAATATCTGGGCGCCGACACATTCCTGCTCTTTGATTGCGCCGATGCAGGCCAAATTTCCGTGCGCGTCCCCGGCGAGACCACATTAAAGCCCGGCCAAACCGCAGGGCTGCATTTTGACCCGGCCCAAAGCCACTTCTTTGATGCAAACGGAAACGCGGTCGCCTAAGGCATCTGCACACCGCGACGATTGAGCGACACCCGGTACACCGACGTGGTACCGGTGATGAAAAGCTGATGCTTACCGCGCCCGCCAAAACAAACATTACTGACCAACTCAGGCACCAAAATCTTGCCCATCAAATGCCCGTCCGGGGCAATGCAATGCACCCCGTCCGCCGCCGAGGACCAAACATTCCCGTCCTCATCCACCCGGATCCCATCGGCACAACCGGGTGCTATCACATGAAACACATCACCCCCCGACAAACCACGATCCGTCACATCAAACGCCCGAATGTGCTGAGGATCATCCGAATGCATGCGCCCGGTATCGGCCATGTAAAGCCGCGCCTCATCGGGGGAAAACGCCAACCCGTTGGGACAATTCCCATCACCAACCATAACCTCCATCACACCGGTATCCCCATCAACCCGGTACAGATTGCACGGCAATTCCTGCTCGGCCTTGAACCCCTCATAATTGGTGCGGATCCCGTAATGAGGGTCCGTAAACCAGATCGAGCCGTCCGACTTGACCACCACATCATTGGGGGAGTTTAACCGCTTGCCCTCAAACTGGTCGGCAATCACCGTGATGGTCCCGTCATGCTCAGTCCGGCTGACACGCCGCGCCCCGTGCTCACATGACACCAACCGCCCCTGAAGATCACGCGTGTGCCCGTTGGCGTAATTGGACGGCGCACGGTAGGTGCTCACCCCCGCATCCGGGGTCCACCGCATGATCTTGTTGTTGGGAATGTCGGAAAATAACAAACAATTGGCATCGCCAAACCAAACCGGCCCCTCAACCCAGTCAAACCCGGTTGCGATCTGCTTCACAGGCGCGTTGCCCATCACAAAACTGCCAAAAACCGGATCAATAACTTCGAAAAAAGACATGTGCGTTCCATCCCTTAGAGTTGTGCAGGCCGTGGGCTTACTGATAGCATCCCGGCAGCAAAATACGAAAGCCAAACCTCCGCCGGGCAGACAGGGCGCGGCGCAACCTAGACGCAAGCGCAGGTAAGACAGATGGAACCAGATGACAGCATAAATGTTTTGGGCGGACCTTTGGCACTTTGCAGCACCCGGCCCGTGACCGGGTATTTTCGCGACGGCCATTGCAACACATGCGCCGCCGATCAGGGCTCCCATACGGTGTGCGCGGTAATGACAGCGGAGTTTCTGGCCTTCTCCAAATATGTCGGCAATGACCTCAGCACGCCGCATCCGGAATTTGGCTTCGAGGGCCTGACCGCAGGCGATAGCTGGTGCTTATGCGCAGGACGCTTCTTGCAGGCTCATGATGAGGGATGCGCGCCATCGGTTGATTTGGCCGCGACCCATAACCGGGCGCTGGAAATCGTGCCTTTGGAAATTCTGCAAAAATACGCCTTGCGCTGAGGTCTTGGCACTGGGCCCGGCCGGTGCAGGGTTTCGTTAACCTTTGGCACCGTACGGGGCGTTAAACCGCCAAAATCCGACAATTTGTCATATCGATGTCATACACATGTCATACACTTTGATGACTCCAAATTTGGCCGTTTCGCCCTTTATTAATTGGGGTTAACGGCGCGCCGCGGTGTTTTTTGCAAAACCCGTTAACCTTTTGCACTGCACCATCGGCCCTGTGGGGGGGCCAAATCGGTGCAAACCCCTAAACGCCCTCACCGCGAAACATCACGAAAACGGTCCGAAACATGATGCAAATATCGGACCATAACGAAACCGATTTTCCGTAGTTATCATCATAGGTCTCGCGCTCGGCAAAGCAGGTGTCGTTGTGACCATTGACCTGCCACAAACCGGTAATACCGGGGCGCAAATCGTAATAGGTCCGTCCCGCATAAAGAGGCTCTTGCTCGGGCAAGAACGGACGCGGGCCAACAAGGCTCATATCGCCTTTAAGCACGCACCAAAGCTGTGGCAACTCGTCAAGGCTTGAGCTGCGCATGAACCGACCCAGACCGGTGATGCGCGGATCGTTCTTGAGCTTTTGATATTCGTCCCATTCCAAACGCGCCTCGGGGTTGTCGGACAGATAACCCTTCAGCATGTCATCGGCCTGAGGCACCATTGAGCGCAGTTTCCAACAGGTAAACGGCTTGCCGTCCCGCCCGATGCGGGTCTGGCTGAAAAACGCCGGACCGCCATCACGCCGGATCAAAAGAATAAGAATAAGACAGACCGGAAGCACCACAGGTGCGGACAAAAGCACAATAACTATGTCCAGCGCACGCTTGAAGTAATCCTCATAAATAGAGATTTCGGGCGCTCCAACCGGCTCAATGTCGCAAAAATAGGGTGTTTGCACCTTTTGCACGCCAGCGGTTTGGTCAATTCTGGTCCTGTCATACATAGTCTTGTCTCCCCTTTGGATCGGGATGCTCAAAGGCATGTCGCAGCGCGCGACGTTCCAAAACGTTAAGCTATGGTGAGGGGCCCCAAAACTAACAAATCAAAATCCCGGTTAAGCGCGTTTTAAGGCGCAACCGGGATCAGTAAAAGGGGAATACCGCCGGAAACGCGTCAGATTCGGTGACGTTGACGTTAGGTTCCGCCGTCCAAAAGGTTGAGATGCGCAATTAATTGGCCGTGGTCAGAGGCCAGTTTGTTGTAGGGCGCCTCCGGGTGAGACCCATCCGTGAGGTGATCGTTAAAGACCGCAAGATAGTCCACCTCGGCGACACGGCCCTGTTCATTGGGGTCGAAATGTCGGCTCAAAAACATCTGATCTATGCTCTCATAGACGCCGCCAAAGGCCGATGTATAGATCATGTCTTTCGCACTTTTTCGCACGAAAAGCGCTTCTGCCGAGGTGAGTTTAACCGCCTCGATGGCGGCTGTGATGCTCTCGTTTTCAGCGCGCGAATAGCGGTCGTCGCGGTGTTTTGCGTTGTGCCGCCGCATCCAGCTGTAATTCTTGAACGGGCGCTCGCCAGATACAATCGCTGACACAACGGAGTGTTCACTATCGTTAAAATCACCCATCGCCATGACCGGTTTATTGGCGTTAAGATCGGTTAAAATCATGTCTCTGAGCACGACCGCCTCGGCCATGCGCCGGGTGGACGCGCGCAGCTCCCCCATGGCCCGTCCCAGAGGGTCATATTGGGTCAAATCCGCCTCCGCCGCGAACGGCGCACCGGGTGCGCGAAGGTATTCGCCCAGCTTGGATTTGAAGTGAATATTGTAGATCGTGATGTCGGTTCCATGCACAGGAATGACCGCGCGCTGGATGGGTCTTGAGGTGCGGGTGATGGTGAAACTGCCCGCATCGCCGCCGCCCAGCTCTGGGAATTTGATCTCCAAAGGGTCTTTAAGTACTTGTGTTACAGAGGTTTTTCCGCTGAACCCGAAGCGCGACAATATGGCCAACCCCGGGCGTCTTTGCCCCGGCTCTCCGTCATTGGCGTTTGGTGCAAAGCGAAGCTGCTCGCGGGTATAGGGGGTGAATTCAAGCCGCCGGAAAATAGCACGTTTTTTGTATTTTTTGGTCTCGTCCGGCATGACCAACGCGTTCAGGGCAAGGCCCCGGCGATTTGTCTCCTCGATCACTTCCCACAGGGCGGCCTCGTCGAAAATCTCCTGAAAACATACGACATCCGCATCCAGCTTGAGAAGTTGTCTGGCCAACCAATCGCGTTTCCACGCGAATTCCTCAGGCGTATAACTTTCATATTGGTAATATTCATCATCCGAGCCGATGAGGTTCTTGACGTTGAACGTGGCGATTTTGAACTCATTCATCGACTTATATCCAGTGCGCGTTGAAAAATGGCGGCATCCACATTGCCACCCGTGGCCACAACAACCACATCTTTTGAACTATCGCTATGAAAAAGAGCCGCCGCAAGGGCCGCCGCGCCGCCGGGCTCGATCACGATCTTGAGGCGCTCGAACGCGATAGCCATGGCCCGCAGGCACTCATCGTCGCTCACCACGAAGCCCGGACCGCACAACCGCTTGAGAATGGGGAACGTCAGCTCCCCCGGAGACGGCGTTATGATCGCATCACAAATGGAGCTGGCAGTGGCGTCGTTGGTCTGTACTTCGCCGCTTTCAAGCGAGCGGATAACATCGTCGAACCCTTCAGGCTCGCAAGGACGCACCCTGAGCGACGGCGCGTCAGCCTCCAATGCCAGCGCAATCCCCGCGGTCAGCCCACCGCCGCCGCAACACACCAAAACATCCGCATCTTGCACATCAACCTGACGGGCGATCTCAAGCCCGCAAGTGCCCTGCCCCGCGATCACGTAAGGATTGTCATAGGGCTTGATCAGATGCAGGCTGCGATCCTGAGCAATCTGCGTACCAATAGCGTCACGGTCCTCGCTTTCGCGGTCATAAAGCACCACCTCTGCGCCCAAGGCGCGGGTGTTTTCCAGCTTAATGGCCGGCGCATTGGACGGCATAACAATGACGGCAGAAATGCCGTGTTCCTTTGCCGCCAGCGCTACGCCTTGCGCATGATTTCCCGACGAATAAGCAATCACGCCCTTGGCGCGAGCCTCCTCGCTTAGTGCGGAGATGGCCGACCAGCCGCCGCGAAACTTGAAGGAGCCCGTGTGCTGCAGGCCTTCCGCCTTCACAAACACCCGCCGACCCGCGATGTCATCGATAAATGGCGAGGTTAGGATCGGCGTTGTGCGAACCACCGGCGCGAGCCGCAGGGCCGCCGCACGTATCATGGCAATATCGCTCACAGGTCAACTTTCAACAGCAATGTGCGCAGGGCCGCCAACGCTTCAGGTTCGTCCAAGAACGGGACGTGGCCACGGCCCGGTATGTCCGTGAATGTCATATCGGGGCGACGCCTTTGCATTTCAGCGGCGGTCTGACCGCTAAGCAAATCAGAGTTTGCACCACGCACCAACGCCAGCGGAAGCCCGGCAAACGCATCAAAAAGCGGCCACAAATCGGGGCTTGGCTGATCGCGCATCGCCAGCAAAGCATCGCGCAGTTTTGGGTCGTAATTGATCTTCAAGCCATCTGGTGTTTCATCCCACCAAAGCCGTGCGCAATCGGCCCAACGCCCGGCTGGTACATTGCTGAACTGACCGGCGTAAAAGTCCGGCAACCCCGCTTCCGCCTCCGCGTAGGTTTTGTAAGACGGGTTGCGGCCAATATAGTCCATGATCTTGTCCAAACCGGCTTGATCAAGCTCCGGCCCGATATCGTTGAGCAACACAGCCGCAAGGCGGTCCTTGGCAGTGGCCGCCAACATCATGGCGATAAGTCCGCCGCGCGACGTGCCCACAATAACCGCCTTGGGCAGGTTCAAATAATCGAGCAATTCGATGGCGTCGCGCGCTTCCACCGGCACCGAGTACGTGTTGAAATCAGTGTGCTCAGAGGCCCCGCGCCCGCGGTAATCCAACCGGATCAAGCGCACGTCATGATCCAGCCCATCGGCCATGAAATCAAAATCACCGCTGTTGCGGGTCAAACCGGCAAGGCACAGCACCGGCGTGCCCTCGCCCTCATCGCGAAACGCCAAAGTCACCCCATCGGAGGTCGTGAAATTGCGCATTTAAAGCCCCCCCGCCAATTGCGGAATGCCGGTCAAATCGGCGGCGATGTGATCGGGTCTCCACGGCAAGCGGTCCACTGGATCACCGGCCCGGTTGACCCAAAGCGTGGTGAACCCGTAACCTGCCGCCGCCGCTGCGTCCCAGCCATTGGAGGAGACAAACAGAACCTCTTTGGGATCGCTTTGAAACCTCTTGCCCACCAGATCATAAACCGATTTGTGGGGCTTGAAGACGCCCACATCCTCGACACTTAGAACCGCGTCAAGAAATTCCGCGACACCCGCACTGTCCACAGCACCTTTGAGCATGTCAGGCGAGCCGTTCGACAGTATCGCCGTCGACAGGCCGTCACTTTTGAGGTCTGCAAGCATGTCGGGAACTTCCGGGTAGGCAGACAGCTCCCAATACAAGGCCAGCAAACGCTCGCGCAGCTCCGGGTCTGTCAGGCCGGTGGCTTCCAGCGCAAAATCGAGCCCGTCTTGGGTCACATCCCAAAAATCCGTATGCGCATCCGAGACCGCCCGAAGCCATGTGTATTGCAATTGTTTGAGCCGCCAAATGTTCGCCAATTCGCCAGCCTTTTTGGCCAAAGCCTCCCGGCCCGGCTCGGCGGCAGCAGCGCGCGCCGCAGCGGTCACATCAAAGAGCGTGCCGTAAGCATCAAACACACAGGTGGTAATTGGCATCGGATATCCTCTTTTCTTTGGCGTAGTTTTGCACAGGCAACCGACGAGGAAAATCGCAAACTTGTAAGGGTACAGCCTAGCCTTTAGCTATGGGCCTGCTGCTCTTTTGGCGACGCATTTGCGCCGCGCTCGCGGTATGGGGTGGTTTGAAAACTTGCGCGGTAGCATTTGGAAAAATGCGACGGTGAGGCGAAACCACAAGCAAGTGCCACATTTATGACCGACATATCTGTCTGGAGCAGCAAATTGCGCGCCTTTTTCAGACGCAGCTCCATGTAATACCGCTTGGGCGACCGGTTCATGTAGCGGCGGAAAAGCCGCTCCAACTGGCGCGTCGACATGGACACGTCGGAGGCCAAAACCGAAGGCGAGACGGGCTCCTCGATATTTTCCTCCATCAGCTTGATCACTGTGGCGAGTTTTGGGTGCCGCACACCAATCCGGGTCAGGATCGACAGACGCTGCTCATCATTTTCCGTGCGAATGGCCGTATAGATAAGCTGATCGGCAACGGTACCTGCAACCTCGGAGCCATGAGCGTTCGCAATCATTTTGAGCATCATATCGGTGGGCGCTGTCCCGCCGGCCGCCGTAAACCGATTGCCATCGATTGTGAAAATCGTGTGTCGCAGATCGATATTGGGGAAATCCTCGTTCAAACTATCGCGGTTTTCCCAATGGATCGTACAAGACTTGTGTTCCAGCAAACCGGCCATCGCCAGCGTGTAGGTGCCGGTGCAAATCGCCCCAACGGGCATACCTTTTCGCGATTCACGGCGCAGCCATGCCAGCACAGGTTTGCTGCTACCGGCACGCACATCCAGCCCGCTGCACACTACAATTTTCTGGTCCCTTAAGATCGGATCAAGCCCAAGATCCACATTCACCACAGTCCCGTTTGAGCAGGTGGCGGTGGTTCCGTTTTCTGATGCCAAAGCCCATTTGTAGAGGGTCTTGCCCGAAATACGATTGGCAACGCGCAAAGGCTCAATGGCAGAGGCAAAGGCCATCATCGAAAAGTCGTTCAAAAGCAGAAAAACGAACTGTTCTGGAGTTTCAGATGCGTCGACCATATCAGGGTCCGTGCCGATTTAGATTCACTCCAGCGACTCAATTGGTTTTGCGCGGCAAGGTCAAGTGGCGATCAAGTGATCAGGGCTGCATTTGCGCCGACGTCACGTAAGCCGTTACGCCAACACCACCGTTGGGTGAAGTGCAACAGACCGCTTTGGCGGGGGCGGCAAAACTCAACGCAACACTGCCGACCGACCCGCGAGGACGCTGATCATGCACGACAAAGTATGTTTTGCGCCCCGGTGAAAAGGCGGCTTTGTGCCTGCACAAGGATTTCGCTGGTCCCTATGGCCATCCCTATCGATTCGGCATAGATACAACCCTCACCTGTAACCTCTTTTGGAGTGAGAGACATGACCTCGGCGTGGAGCAAGAAGACCTGGCGCAATCTTGAGCGGATCCAGATGCCTGTTTACCGGGACATGGACAAGCTCAATGAGGTTGAGGCGCGCCTTCGGTCCTATCCGCCACTGGTCTTTGCGGGCGAGGCGCGCAAGCTGACCAAACAGCTGGGCGAAGTTGCCGAGGGCCGTGCGTTTCTGCTGCAGGGCGGCGATTGCGCGGAAAGCTTTGATGAGTTCTCCGCTGACAACATCCGCGAGACCTATAAAGTGCTTCTCCAGATGGCAGTTGTGCTGACGTTCGGTGCCAAGCGCCCGGTGGTCAAAGTGGGCCGGATGGCAGGTCAATTCGCCAAGCCGCGCTCTGCTCCGACCGAAACCTCCGAGGGTATCGAGCTGCCCTCCTACCGCGGTGATATTATCAACGAGCTGGCGTTCACGCCCGAGGCGCGTGAGCCGAACCCTGACAAGATGCTGCGCGCCTACACGCAATCAGCCGCATCGCTGAACCTGCTGCGCGCGTTCAGCCAAGGTGGCTTTGCCGATATCGCGCGGGTCCATCAGTGGACAACCGGGTTCGCCAATGAGGCGCCCGGAACGGAGCGCTACAAGAAACTCGCAGATAGAATTACAGAATCCCTCGATTTCATGGAAGCCGCTGGCATTAACGGCAACACAACCAGCGAGCTGCACACGGTCGATTTCTACACGTCTCATGAAGCGTTGCTTTTGGAATATGAAGAGGCGCTGTGCCGCAAAGACACCACCTCGGGCCATTGGATTGCTGGATCAGGTCATATGATCTGGATTGGCGACCGGACCCGCCAGCCCGATGGCGCCCATATCGAGTTTTGTCGTGGCGTGATCAATCCAATTGGCCTGAAATGCGGCCCGTCCTTGAAACCGGACGAGCTGATCACATTGATCGACCAATTGAACCCCGACAATATTCCGGGCCGTTTGACCCTGATCAACCGCTTTGGCGCTGGCAAAGTGGGCGACCACCTGCCGGGGCTGATCCGTGCTGTCGAGCGTGAGGGCAAAAAGGTTGTGTGGTCCTGCGATCCCATGCATGGCAACACGATCAAAAGCTCGTCGGGCTTCAAGACGCGCCCGTTTGACAGTGTGATGCAAGAGGTCCACGAGTTCTTCAGCATTCACAAAGCCGAAGGCACTTATGCAGGCGGCGTGCATTTCGAGATGACCGGCAAAGATGTGACCGAATGCACTGGTGGCATTCATGCGGTGTCTGATGAAGATCTCAACCTGCGCTACCACACAGCTTGCGATCCACGTCTCAATGCGGCTCAGGCGTTGGAGCTTGCATTCCTCGTTTCCGAGGAACTGCATTCTCGTCGCGAAGAGCAACGCGCAGCGGTCTAAATGCAGCAATTTGCGGTTCTGACGGCCTCATCCGGGATATCGGATGAGGTCATGTCTCAAGCGGTATCGGTTTTGGACGGACGCCCCAATCGTCTTGGCGCAAATGCCGCTGAGGTGGCCTTTGACGGCGCGCAACCACACCTTTCGCTCCCCGGCATAGATGTGAATTTTATCCCGGCTCACAAACGTCAGAAGAGCTTGCTCATTGCGGATATGGACAGCACCATTATCACCGTCGAGTGCATCGATGAACTGGCGGATTTTGCAGGTGTCAAGCCGCAGGTTTCAGACATTACCGAGCGTGCAATGCGCGGCGAGCTGGACTTTGAAGAGGCTCTGCACGCCCGCGTGGCAATGCTCAAAGGGGTCACACGCGACGACATTCAAACCTGTTTTGAGACCCGGGTTCACCTTACCGAGGGCGCGGTCGCGCTTGTGTCACAGATGAACACGCGCGGGATGACGGCACTGGTATCTGGTGGGTTCACGGTATTTACACAAAAAGTGGCCGCACAGACCGGGTTTCAGTTCACCCACGCCAATACGCTTTTGTTTGATGGCGACCAGCTCAGCGGTAAGGTGGGCACGCCTATCGTTCATTCGGGTACAAAATTGGAGGTACTGACGCGGCTGCTGGATGAGCGCGGGCTGCAATTTGACGATGCGATTGCGGTTGGTGACGGCGCCAATGACGCGCCGATGATCAAAGCTGCGGGACTTGGTGTGGCCTACCAGGCAAAACCGGCACTACGCGAGGTTGCGGATGCGGTTCTGGATCATTCAGACTTGACCGCCCTATTGGCATTGCAAGGCATCAGCTGAACCACCTGTTGTCACTGCAGGTACAAAATCGCCGTGAAAAAAGAGAACATGGCTGCGTTCAAAGCGATGGTCGGCAAGAAGGTGGTGATTTTCAAAGCGATACCCATTCTAGGTTATAAGACCTTTTGGATACGTCAATTTGGTTAACAGACCGCTAACCAGTCTGTTTCGCGCTCATTCAATCAGAAAAATCACATGCACCCTGGCCGATAGGGTGAGCTGTCCTTCGGCTATCGGCACATCCATAGCCTCCGCGCGGGCCATCGCCATGGGTTGCGGCCGGCTCAAATCGCCGCCTTCCGTGATGGAAATGACAGGCCCAACAGCGATCCCGGCCGTCTGCGCATAGAGTTCTGCGCGGGCCTTGGCATCCAGAACGGCCTCCCGGCGCGCCTCATCCATAAGCGCGTCAGTCTCGTTGCGATCAAATTGAATCGACTGGATCAGATTTCCGCCAACTTGCGTCACTTGATCCAAGATGCGGCCCAAATTGGGCAGGTCACGCACGAGCAATGTCACCAGATTTTGGGCGCGGTAGCCCACCACCGTCGGCGATTTTCCCGGAGTGCGGTTCTCAAAACTTGGAAATAATGAGAGGTTGGTGGTCTGAATATCCTGCAGGGCGACGTTTTCTTTCCCAAGCACGTCCAACAAAGCCGCCATAGCCGACGAATTTTGCGCCATGGCCTCTCTGGCCGTCCGCGCATCCGAGCTGACACCAAGGCGCACCCTCGCGATGTCAGGGACGGTCGTGACTGTTCCCACGCCGGTTACGGAAATCGTATGCTCCGTGTCTTCGGCCCAGACCGGGAAAGCCGTGACGAGAAAAATACCGAAAATTAACCGAAGCATGTGATATCTTCCTTCCATGGGAGGTCCGCCACATTTGATCGCCAAGTGCAATAATATTGAACCAATTGGGTCCAACTTTAGCCCCAAAGCATGGTCAATTTCTCTACAAAGGCAAGTCTCTCTTGCCCGATTGTGGTGATAGGTATCGGTGTGACAAAACAAGTGTCCAACAACGTTGAACAGAAGAACTCTCTGGCACTAGAGCTGACCGAAATGGGGTTGTCCCTGTTCGTGTGCGCGGGCGATGAGCCGGTTGAATGTGTCGCTTATGTATCGCTCGATGATCCGGAATTTCCTAAAAAGCTCAGCACTTTTCGTGCCGCGGCCGAAAAGACAATCGGCAAGGGATTTGAGACCCAGATCTGGCTCCCTGATGAGCAGGTTATGTTCCGCTCTTTGAAGCTGGATGAAGAAGACACCGATGATCTTCGCACGGCGGCCTCCTCCGCACTCAGCGCTTCTACGCCATTTCACGGGGACAGCCTGTGTTTTGACCTTGGCGATACAAATGGGGCGGGTTATACGCCCGTTGCAGCGATCCCTAAGGAGAAGATGGACGAGGCTATGGCATTTGCGAAAAAAATGCGCATGAACCCCCGTCTGATCACCACGTCAAACGTGGTATCGGGGTTTTCCTCACGTCCAGATTTCAAGCCGCATGCACCCGAAGTCGTGCAACGCGCGGCACCGGTGCGTATGGCGGCTTTGGCGATGATGCTGGCCGCGCCGATTTTCCTTTTGAGCGGCGAGCTTGACACTGGCCCCGATGGCCGCATGGAGGCATCCGCTGGAAACGCTTTTGTCGCGTCAATCCTGCCGGTTGAGGCAGGACCAGAAGCGCCTGAGCTTATCGGGCCTGATCCATCGCAGGCAGGCACTACGGGCTTGCCAAATGCGACCATGGATCTGACTGCGTCCCGCACGGCACCTCAGATGGAACCGGCGCAGCTGCCAAGCCAACCCCACGCCACTGCGGCACATTCTGACATCGAGGTTATGGTCGCGGTCACCCCCTTGGCTCAAACGCAAAACCTGTCCGAGATGGGCGCGCCTGCGGTCAACCTCCCGCAGCTGCCAATGCCTGCCAAGATGACCGGACTGCCGGAATTGGGCGACACGGCGCCTGCTCCTGTCAGCGACGCCCCGATTTCGGCCCAGTGGGAAGTGTCCCAGCTTCCATCCCCTGATGCGATTTCTGTGCGTTTTCCGATCAGCGATCATGACGGGTTTCGCGAAATTGACACAGCGGCCCCCAGCCTGACGTCAAATTCGCAACCGGGCGAACTGCCCAATCTGGATATGCTGACGGTCGAATATGTGCAAAATGTCTTCGATGGCAATATCACCATCAAAGACCTGATGGCGGTGGAAGAGGATACCGCCACCGCGTTTAACAATCCGGCCCACGATCCCGCGTTGCTACGGCTGGCAAATTTGGGCGAAGGTGTTTTGGTGCGCAGGCCGGTCGGTCGGGCAGCCCCGAAATTGATGCAACCGGCTTTTGTGCCGCGCCCGGAAAAGCGCCCCTTGCCACTTTTGCCGGAGCAAGCGTTTGACTATAAAACGATGATCCCGATTGATCCGGGAACGACGATTGAGGATCCGCCGCCATTCGTTTCAGGCGCCATAGACACAGCTCCACAGCTCAGCAGACCCGCTGGGCTGATTTTTCGTTTTGACAGCAGCACAAACAAGTTGATTGCAGACGCCTCGGTCCGGCGCCGCCGCCTCGCGATTGTCGATGCGAAGCAAAACCAGAATGGACTTCTTGCAAATCTGATCCCGCCAAGGGCACGTACTGCCGTGCCTTTGGCCGGGTCAGACGGTGGCGTCATTCAGTTCAAAGCGCCGCGCCGGACGGTCGCCACAATACCGGCGGACCCCACACCTCAGGCACCTCAAAGCGACGCGCCAAAGCCAGAACTGGCGACCCCCGAGCGGATAGCCGTGCCATATATATTGCAACCGAAACTGCCTTTGGGGCTGCCGCAAGGGGCGGCGCAACAGGTCGCTGCTGTGCGCGAGCTGGTGCCGTTTCAGCCCCAGACGTCCAACCCGGCCCCTGACATTCAATTTGTCGATGTCGCTTCCAAACCCGCACTACCGCGCCCTCCTTCACGTCGCACGAATTTAGTGGTCACGGAGCCGGAACCGGCCGCGGAGCTGGCGACGGTGGAGCAACCAACCGAAGAGACCGCCCTCGATACCGCGCAATCCGATACCACATCCCCTTCCGTGCAGGCGGAGATTGCCGCACAGGCGGCACCAAACCTGACATTGCCCCGGCCACCATCCAGACCGGAGCGCAGCACCGATGTGGCCGCTTTAATCTTGGAGCTTGATCCACCTGCCCAGACCGGGCCTATCTCCAAATATGCGATTGATCAGCTCTATGCACCGGCCAAACGACCCGCCAGTTTGAAAGCGCAGGCGGCCAAGATCATTGAGGAGCGGAATTCGGTCACCAATCAAGTGGCCAAAAAGCAGGAACCGGTGGCGACCACGCCTCAAAACCGGTTGCGCATCCCAACGGGTGCACGGGTCGGCGCGACCGCGACGATCAAGGATGGCATCGCCTTGGGTGACATCAGCCTGATCGGCATCTATGGCACATCGAAAACAAGACGCGCTTTGGTGCGCCTACCGCAAGGCAGATACGTGCAAATCACACGCGGCGATCAGGTCAGCGGCTGGACCGTTTCTGCGGTAGGGGAAGACGCCGTGCGCATCCAAAAAGGCTCCGCCAACAAAGTCTTGCGCCTACCCAACTAGTCCAAATCAGCAGCAATCCTCGGGTAGAGCTGTCACCTCGAAAAGGGTGAGATATCCCCTTGAACCGCACCAAAAGTCTCACTTTTTCGAAAAATCCGCCAAAATACCAAAAAAAATACGTGTAAATTGGCCAAACACGCCGAAAATGGAGTTTTTTAGATTTTTTTCCCCTAACAAGTTCTCTAATGTCTCGGCACATCAACCAAGAAGACTGAAGAACAGGAACAAGAGGGAACTATGCTAAAAGAATTCAAAGACTTTATCGCAACAGGCAATGTGATGGACATGGCTGTCGGTATCATTATGGGTGCAGCGGTCACCGCGATTATCACCTCGCTGGTCGAAGATTTGATCAACCCGATCATCAGCCTGTTTTTGGGCGGTGTTGATTTCTCAGGAATGAAATATCTGCTCGGCGAAGGCGAAGGCGCTGCGTCCTTCAACTACGGTAACTTCATTATGGCCATTATCAACTTCGTGATCATTGCATGGGTTGTGTTCATGCTCGTGAAAATGGTGAACCGGATGAAAAATGCGGCGGTCGAAGAAGCCGAAGAAGCACCAGCTGGCCCATCCGAGACGGACCTGTTGATGGAAATCCGCGACGCGATCAAAGCAAGCTGATCTTTTCCACAATAATTCTTAAGGCCCGCCGACTGAGCGGGCCTTTTTTGCTTTAAAGACCTTATGTTTGCTTGTCTTTAACATCCCAGCCCTTACCTTTTGACCATGAATGACACTCAAGCGGAACACATCGACTATCTGGACGGCAAGCTGCTGATTGCGATGCCCGGCATGGGCGACAAACGGTTTGAGCATTCTGTGGTGTTCATGTGTGCCCATTCCGCAGATGGGGCGATGGGGCTCATTGTGAATAAACCCATGGCTGATCTCAAGTCGAAGGACTTGTTGGAACAGCTGGACATTAAACTGGCCCCGAACTCCAAGTCTATTGACGTCCATTTCGGCGGGCCCGTGGAGCATGGCCGGGGGTTTGTTTTGCATTCGCCAGAATATGCGCTTGATGGCTCAACAATGAATATATGTGACCAATTCGGGATGACCGCCACGATCGAGGTTCTCAAGGATTTGGCCGCCGGTGAAGGGCCCGATCACAGCCTATTGGCGCTGGGTTATGCCGGTTGGGGGCCCGGCCAGTTGGAAACTGAGATACAGTCCAATGGCTGGCTGATTTGCGATGCTGCGTTCAATCTGGTCTTTGCGGACACCCAAACGAACAAATGGGATGCGGCCTTGTCCTCAATCGGTGTCGATCCCAAACTGCTCTCGGCAGAGGGTGGCCGGGCTTGAGGCATCCCGCCTAACGCGGGGCCGCCGCACGTTGGAGCCGGTCATTAATCGCCAATCCGAGCCCCGTTTTGGGAACGGGAGCCGCCGCAATCCCACGCAAATTCTGCGCCTGAACCAACTCATCCAAAGCACGAAGATGCGCAAACAGGTTGGATGCGGCCTCCCTCAGATCACCAGATGCTGACAAGTCCAACATATGCTCAAACTGAGCGCCGTTGCCAAAGGCAAGATATGCCTCGCCCTGCTTTGGCTGTGCGGCGTTGAGCCTTAGTCCCGCGTTTGGCGCATAATGGGACAGCAGTTGCCCGGGCGCTTCGATATGTCCGGCCTCAGGCGATTGCAGTTCCACGCCCAAAGCCCTCGCAATAACCTCTGAGGGCAATCCGCCGGGCCGCAGCAAAACCGGCTGCCCATCGCGCAATCCAATGATCGTACTTTCCAGACCAACACCGCAAGGGCCACCGTCCATCACAGCGGCCACAGCGCCCTCCAATCCATCCAGAACATGCGCCGCAGTGGTTGGGGAAATCCGCCCCGACGGGTTGGCCGAAGGTGCAGCCACCGGTCCACCGAACGCCTGCAAAAGTGCCAGCGCCACAGGGCTTGACGGCACGCGCACCGCCACCGTTGGCAACCCGGCAGATACCAATTCCGACAGCCCGGCCCCGGCGCGCATAGGCGCAACAATCGTCAGCGGTCCGGGCCAGAAGGCGTGGGCCAGATCGCGCAAGGCGGGTGCCGGGTCGATCAACTCAAAGGCGGCCTCTGTTGAGGGCACATGCACGATCAACGGGTTGAAACTGGGCCGCCCTTTGGCCGCATAAATTCCAGCCACAGCGCGACCATTACGTGCATCCGCGCCCAGCCCGTAAACCGTCTCTGTCGGGAAGGCCACCAAATCTCCTGCGGCCAGCAACCTGGCTGCGCGCGCCATACCGTCCGCGTCGGGTTTCAATATCAACGTTTCGTTCATTTCGCGAACAGCACCTTGTCGCCGGGAGGTATTGCGGTATTCTCTCAGGGAACCTTTATGCCACCTGCGCAAGATGCGCAAAGCAAAGCCCGAGGGCCGAAAACATGAGCTACAGAGCAACTGGAACCGAGACGCAGTTTTTCATGAAACACGTTTTGGGTTTTGAGCGGGTGCAGGCAACCAAGCATTTTGCCGACGCCACAGACGATACGGTCGATGCCATTCTGACCGAGGCTGGAAAGCTTTGCGAAGATATCCTCTACCCGGTCAACCAGAGCGGCGATCTGCATCCTGCGAAATTGGAGAACGGCGTCGTGCGCACCTCACCGGGTTTTGCGGACGCCTATAAGGCGATTGCCGAAGGCGGCTGGGTCTCCATCTGTGCGGAGCCGGAAAACGGCGGCATGGGCCTGCCGCAAACACTGGCCACATGCGTGAACGAAATGATGAGCTCGGCGTGTCTGTCGCTGTCGCTCAACCCGCTCATGTCGCAAGGCCAGATCGAGGCTTTGGAACACCACGCCTCCGACGAGATCAAAGCGATCTACCTCGAAAAGATTGTCTCGGGCCAGTGGACCGGCACCATGAACCTTACGGAGCCGCAAGCCGGCTCGGATGTGGGGGCACTTCGTACCAAGGCCGAGCCGAACGATGACGGCTCTTACGCCATTAGCGGACAAAAGATCTATATCTCTTGGGGCGACCACGACATGGCCGAAAACATTTGCCATCTGGTGCTCGCCCGCCTGCCCGACGGTGTGCCGGGGCCAAAAGGTATTTCGCTATTTATGGTGCCCAAATACCTACCCGATGAAAACGGAAATCCGGGCGTGGCCAATACCCTCAAACCGATTTCGCTGGAACATAAACTGGGATTGCACGGCTCGCCGACCGCCGTGATGGAATATGAGCAGGCCAAAGGCTGGATGATCGGGCCCGAGCATGGCGGAATGGCAGCCATGTTTACAATGATGAATAACGCCCGGCTGGGTGTGGGCGTGCAAGGTCTGGGCATCGCGGAGATTGCCACCCAAAAAGCGGTCAGCTTTGCAATGGACCGCAAACAAGGCCGCGCGCAGATTGAAAACGGCACCGGCACCATCATGGACCACGCCGATGTGCGCCGCATGCTGATGTCCATGAAAGCACAAACCAGCGTGGCCCGCGCCATCTGTCTGGATTGTGCGATCTCAATCGATATGGCCAAGGCCACCGGTGATGATGACTGGGACGCCCGTGCCGCGTTTCTTACCCCGATCGCCAAGGCCTTCGGCACCGATGCCGGGCTCGATGTTGCCTCTTTGGGCGTTCAAGTGCATGGGGGCATGGGGTTTATTGAGGAAACAGGTGCCGCGCAATACATGCGCGATGTGCGCGTGACCTCGATCTATGAGGGCACCAACGGCATCCAAGCCATGGATATGGTCGGCCGCAAGCTGATGGATGGTGGCAAGGCCGCTTATGCGCTGATTGACGAAATTGCAGCAACGCTTGATCATGACGCAGTGCCCGCAGCTCTGACCCAAACCACCGACTGGTTGCTAAAGGCTGACATGAATGACCGCTTCGCCGGGGCCACATCTTATCTGCGCGCGTTTGCTCTGGCACTTGGGGCGCACTATCTGGAAAAAGCGGCGATGGTTGATCCGGCCCGCAAACCCATTGCGGATTTCTATAACGCTCATTTCGCGTCGCAAGTACCTGCCTTGTGCGTTGCTGCCATGGCTGGCGCTGCCGATCTTTATGCCATGTCGCCCGAGCAGATGAGTGCCTGAATGCTGACCCAGCCTATGCGGTTCCCATTTGAGGAACCACCCGCACTTGGTCAGATGATCGAGGTTGCATCCGGCATTCATTGGATCCGCCTGCCTCTGCCCATGCGGCTGGATCACGTCAATATTTACGCTCTTGAGGATGAGGGCGGTTGGACGATTATCGACACCGGCATCTTCTCAAAGAAGGGCAAGGGTCTGTGGGCCGATCTGATGGCAGGTCCGCTGGGCGGCAAGCCCATTCACCGTATCATTCTCACGCATCACCATCCCGATCATGTGGGTGCCGCCGGTTGGCTCAAATCCGAACACGGCATTTCAATTTGGAGCACCCGCACCGCATGGCTCATGGCACGAATGCTGACGCTGGACACACAAGAGGCATACCCGCCTGAATCGATTGAGTTTTTTCGCCACACAGGCATGCCCCAACAGCTCTTTGAAAAGCGGATCAGCGAGCGGCCCTATAATTTCTCCGACATGGTGGCACCGATCCCGCTGGGTTATAAACGCATCCGCCAAGGCGATACGCTCAAAATTGGCACCCGGAACTGGGATGTTCACATCGGTCACGGCCATGCGCCCGAACACGCAACATTTTGGAGCCAAGACGGCGAGATGGTCATTGCAGGCGATCAAGTGATCCCCAATATTTCCTCTAATCTGGGCGTCTATCCAACAGAGCCCGAGGCAGATCCGGTCGGCGACTGGTTTGAAAGCTGCGAGCGTTTCGCCAAAATAGCAACCGACCAGCAGTTGGTTCTACCCGGTCATAAACTGCCCTTCACCGGGCTGCCGACGCGTTTGGCCCAGCTCATCGACAATCACCACACCGCATTGGCCCGGCTTATCGATTACCTCAGCGCACCGCGCAAAGCCGCAGAATGTTTCCGCCCGCTATTTGGGCGCGAGATTGAAGAGGGGGCCTACGGGCTCGCCCTTGTGGAAACCATTGGCCATCTGAACCATCTCTTTGATTTGGGACAGATCACGAAAACACTTGATCAGGACGGAGCATATGTCTGGCAAAAAGCCTAAGAAAACGACCGCAAAGAAGAAAAACAAATCCGTCGATGTGCGCAAATCCATGGAGACGGTGGATACCTCTGTGGATGCGGTTGAGCGGCTGTTCTTCCCCGAAGCGGGTACGGTCTCTACCACCGATGACGCCTCACAACGGGTCGAGAACCAGCCGTTGCCGGCCGCGATGGCAAAAAAACCTGTGGATCAAAAGTCGCAGGCTGAATGGGCCTATGAGCGGATCATCCTCTATATTCAAAAGTTCGAAGAAGGTCTGGACGGCGATCACGAGGTGGTCATGGGCTTTGTCGGCGGCGGCGTAGGCTCCATGCATGTGCAAGGCATGGGGTTTTTCGCGCCTGATCTGGTAACATTTTACGGCGTTGATGAGGGCGGAACAAAAACCCAAATGGTCCAGCATGTAAGCCAGCTCAATGTGACCCTGAAGGCCACGATCAAACAAAACAAAGAGGCCGATGCGACCCGCATTGGGTTCTTGCTTGAAAAGGAACTGGAAAATAAAAAATCGACCTGATCAATGGGTCGCAGTGACAAGCAAGAAATCCTCGTTTAGAAGACGTTCAGTATTTTGAGATACCGCTCATGGGCGGGCGCACATCGGAGAGCAACATGTCAGATCACAAGCACGGCGAAATGGATGTCACAGAGCAAGAAAAGACCTTCGAGGGCTTTATCAAAGTCTCCATTTGGGTCACATGCATATCTATCGGCGTCCTGATCTTCCTGGCACTGGTGAACGGCTAAACCCGCCGACACCGCCCGAAACGAACCAAAGGCGTACGACAAGTGCGCCTTTTTTTGTGTTTCCCGCCCACATTTGCGGTAATCTCCCCCAAACCTCAAAAGAGATGCGAGCGACGTGAGATATACAGCAATAATTACCCTGATAGCCGTGGTCCTGAGCGGATGCGCCCAAAGCGTTTATGCCCCTGACGAGGCGGTGGCCGCCGCCC
Organism: uncultured Paracoccaceae bacterium; assembly: GCA_937920555.1. Classification (GTDB taxonomy): domain Bacteria; phylum Pseudomonadota; class Alphaproteobacteria; order Rhodobacterales; family Rhodobacteraceae; genus CAKZTM01. The sequence continues at coordinate 69,324 of CAKZTM010000006.1, forward strand.
GTTACGAAAGCAACGAGGCGCCTTATATTTCCTTGATGACCATGGTTAACCGCGATGACGACGAAGGGGCGCATTCTGCCCTTCTCGTCAACGGCTCTCAGACCGCTCTTTATGATCCCGCCGGCACCTTTCGCCACGAGACACTGCCCGAGCGCAACGACGTCTTTTACGGGATGACCCCGCGCATGAAAGAGGTCTACGAGTGGTATCATGCCCGCAAAACCACCTATGTGGTGGAACAGCGCCTGCCCGTTTCGCGCGCATTTGCCGATCAGATGATCGCCAGAATGGAAGCCCAAGGCCCCAGCCCCAAGATGTTTTGCGGCATCAATACATCCGAGATATTGCGCTCGTTTGATACATTCGCCCATGTGCCGCGCACCTTCCATCCCTCCAAGATTATGGACGCGTTTGCGCAAGTGCCCGGCGTGACAGACAGGCGGGTTTACCAAGAAGATACCGGCCAGAATATCCAGTTCAGAAAACCAGAAGGCTAGACAGGTGGGCTCAATCTCGCGCTGGGTGATCAACCTGATCGTGATCTACGGGATCGTGGTCGGGATTGCATTGATGGCCCGCCGCGCGTTGATCTATCCGTTTGATGCCACCGCCGCCTGGACCGGCGATCTGCCGGGCGTTTTGATCCGCGAATTGCAACGCCCCGACGGCTCCATCTTGGTGGTTTGGGCCGCCGAGCCCGAGCCCAAGATGCCGGTCATATTCTACTTTATGGGCAATGTCGGCAATCTGGAGTATTTCGACCCCCGCCTGCGGGAGTTGCGCGAATTTGGCTATGGGATTGTGGCCATGGCTTATCGCGGCGGTGGCGGGACCGACGGCCGCCCCTCCGAGATCGCCCTCAAAGAAGATGCCGCGTATTTGTGGCGCAACGTTGAAGGCGTCTTACGCATACGCCCGCCCGAAGACCAACGGATCATCTATGGCACCAGTCTGGGCACAGGGATTGCGGCAGAGCTGGCCGTTCAGACCAAACCCGCCGGGGTCATCCTTGAGGCCCCCTTCACCCGTCTTTGCGAAGTGGTGCAGCATCAGACGAAAATTGTGCCCGCGTGCCGTTTGATGTGGGACGAGTTTTATCCCATCGTCGATCAGGTTATCGACATTCGCGCCCCCATTTTGGTTTTGCATGGCACCGAAGACACCACCATACCGGTCGAAATGGGCAAAGCGGTGGCCGAACGGGGAGATCAAGTCACCCTCAAACTTTATCCCGGCGGACACCATAATGATCTGCGCCATTTTGGGGCAGGTCGCGACATCCACGCCTTTGTTCAAACCGTGTTGGAACCAAACTGACGCATCAACCGGGCGTCTCCGGCGTATACGTGAATTGAACCCCAGCGGTTTCGCGCAACGTCTCGATCGCGCTCATGGTTTCGGCAAAATCCTCAGCAGCGATCTGGTTGCTCTTGGAAACATAGGAAAACACATTTCGGTAGGTCTGACCTGTCGCACTCCGTTTCATATGCGCCTCAAATGCCGGGAAACGGGTCGCCTGATCCATGGCCTCCATCGTCCAATCGGGCGGGTATGACGCTTCAATAACATGTCGGGTACGAACCGGGTAATCGATGACAAAGGGCGCTTTGCGTGTCCCTTCCACCCATTCGGGCATATCCGATGCAAGCTCTCCGGCATAGGCGTTGAACGCCAAATCGTCACCGCCCTCCACCGTGTCCCATGCATCAGGTATCTGATAAAAAGCTGATATGGAAACGGTCGCCTGCGCCTCGTCAACAAGGATCGCAAATGGTCCGATCTGCTCAAGCGTGGGGTAATATTCTTCGTAATATTTGAAGAATACTTCCTCCACCCAGTCACGGCCTTCTCGGTCGATCCACTCAACCATCCGGTCCGCCACATCGCCGCGGTAGGTGGATTTGCTGCTGAAGTAGACCGTGCTTGGGTCCGAGTTCAGATCAAATTTGTCTTCAAAATCACGGTTGAACTCTGGCGTGCGACCCTGCGCACGAATAAGTCCGTCGCTCTGCGCGGATATGAGCAGACCGTAGCCGTAATCGCCTTGATCCAGATGATCCATGTCGCCCAATTGCTTGCCCTTGGTGGCATCCAGAAAATACTGCTCCTCCCCCAGCCAGGCGGATACCAGCACATGATCAAAGGCACCAATTGAAGGAATGGTGTCTTTCAGCCCAAGCCCGTCATCAAGATTGGCAAGCATGGGCGCGGCTTTGATGCCCAGCTCTTGAAGCAACGCCAATAAGAGCACGGTCATATCCTTACAATCACCAAACCTCCGACGCAAAACCAGATCCGGGTGGCGCGGGATATAACCGCCCGCACCCAGCTCAATGCCAAGATAGCGAACGTTGCTTTGCACATAATCCAATGCCGCACGCAATTGCGCCTTGGGGCCGTTATGTGCACGGCGAATATCCACGGCAATCGCCCTGATCGCCTCCGAGCCGTGGTCCGTCACATCGTAGGCGTCGACAAGGTGCTGGCCCGCCTCGCCCCAAGTCCTGAAACTGCTGATTTGCGTTATGGGATACCCAAAGTGCCAATACGGGCGATCCGTTTCCACAGAAAGCGCCGGAACTGCATCACCAAACCACTCTAAAACCGTGAAGTCTCCATCCGTCAAGACCTGACCCGCAGCCGCGCCAGCCTGCGCCTTTTCAACATAATCGATACCGTTTTCGATCAGCACACGGTTTGAAATGCGCGCCACCGGCACACTATATTGATGATCAAAGCCAAACGTGAAATGCGGGCCCCAAGCCGGGTTGGCCCCGGTGATTGTAAAGGAATAATCCAAAATATCGCCGATCCGCACATCGGGCACAATATAGGCCATCTCCAGATCGCCATTATAGATCAGTCGGTCACGCTCGGTCTCGACCCGGTAAATCTGCATCGCCTCCAAGTCCAAGCGGTCTGTGGCGACACCGTCCCGAACAACATGAATGTGATGCAAGGTCACTGTCTCAAAGCTGGGGTCGAAATTTATGGAAATGGTCGAGTTTTTCTCAACCGCAACTAAGGTCGACAGATGGGTCGCATAGCGCTGGTAGCGCTTCTTATCTGCCTTGGAGACCCGAACTTGATAATCCGCCAGAAGATAAGACACCCCGTCCGAGCCATCTACCCGTGGGTCGCGCTTTGGCAAAACTTGCTCAACCACCCAGTCCTCAGCGGCACCGACACTCGCATGATCTGTGATATTTTGAGCCAAAACAGGCGCGGCCAAAAACAGCCATAACAAAGTGAATGACAAAACCAAATAGTGACGCAAAACAAGCACTCCGCAAAAAACCTAAGTCCAATAAAACCACGAACTGATTCCCCGCAAGCCGTCACCGGGAAAAGAATTTCATCCGTGCCTCATAGGCTGCAATGGTTATGGGATGGTTGTCAGAGCCCCAAAAAAGCAAAACCCCCGACGAGTTTCCTCACGGGGGTTCAAACTTTGGTAGCCCGAAGGCTTATCAGACAAACAAGTCTATAGACCGTTCTCACGCTGAATTTTCTTCCGCGCCAGTTTACGGGCCCGACGAATCGCTTCTGCCTTTTCGCGCGCACGCTTCTCCGACGGCTTTTCATAGTGCTGCCGAAGTTTCATCTCGCGGAAAATGCCTTCGCGTTGCATCTTCTTTTTCAGGGCACGAAGCGCCTGATCAACATTGTTGTCTCGAACACTAACCTGCATGTAGTGTCACCACCTTTCCAAGTTATAGGTTTAATCGCAGGAACGGCGCGTATAACAAGGGTCCGGAGCCGTGTCCACCTCAAGATAGGGAATAATTGAACAATGCCGCAGGAACACATCTCGGTTGCAGACGCCAAGTCCCGGATCATGGAACATGCCGCGGATCACATCATCTTTGACGGCCTGTCGGACGACGCTCTAAAAGCCGCAGCCCAAGACGCAGACATCCCCGCTGATCTGGCAAAGGCCGCCTTCCCGCGCGGTGCGCTCGATCTTGGCGTGGCGATGCACATGAACGCTGATGCCACCCTCGCCCAGCGCCTTGAAACCGAAAACATGACCCACCTGCGCTACTCGGAAAAGGTTGCCCACGCGATTATGCTTCGCCTTGCGATCGCTGGCGAGAATAAGGAGACCGTGAGACGCGCTGCCAATTTCTTTGCCCTGCCACAAAATGCGGTCGCCGGCAGCAAATGCATTTGGAATACAGCCGACACTATCTGGACCGCTTTGGGCGACACGTCCGATGACCTGAACTGGTACTCCAAGCGCACAATCCTGTCGGGGGTGTATTCCGCCAGCCTGCTATATTGGTTGGGCGACGACAGCGAGGCCCATATGCGCACCAAAGCCTTCGTGGATCGCCGGATCGACAATGTGATGGCGTTTGAAAAAACCAAAGGGCAAATCAAGGGCTCGCGGGCCTATCAAGCCTTCCGCCAAGGCCCCGGTCGCATACTTGACGCCATCAAGGCCCCCGGTCTATCGGGAATGAACGATCTGCCGGGGCAGTGGCGTAAGTAAACAATCGGGGCAAATATGGCGTTCGGGCAAAGCATCAGCACATGGTTTGACGGCAACTGGCATGACGGCGACGTGGCCATTATGCGTGCGGCCGACCACGGCACATGGCTGGGCACTTTGGTGTTTGACGGCGCGCGCACCTTTGACGGGGTGACGCCGGATTTGGACCTGCACTGCCAGCGGATCGTTAAATCCGCCGAGGCGATGGGAATGACCTCGCCCGTAACCGCCCCCGAGATTGAGGCCATCATCCGCGCCCAGATCGCAACCTACCCCACCGATACAGCGCTATATCTTCGCCCCATGATGTGGTCCACCGACGGAATGCCGGGCATGATTGCCCCCGATCCAGCCTCCACCGCCTTTGCGATCTCCATTGAAGACCTCGCCATGCCGGACGCGGGCGATTGCGCTCTGGGCGTCTCTCCCTATTGTCGTCCGCGCCAAGATATGGCGCTGACAGAAGCCAAAGCCGCCTGCCTATATCCCAATAACGGGCGTATCATGGCCGATGCCAGAAAGCGCGGCTTCCACAATGCACTGTCGCTGGACATTGACGGTAATGTGGCTGAAACCGCCTCCACCAATGTCTTTTTGGTGCGCGGCGGTGAGGTTGCCACCCCCAAACCCAACGGTACATTTCTGGCAGGCATCACCCGAATGCGCATCATTGACCTGCTGACCCAAGACGGGATCAAAGTTGAAGAGACAACGCTGACCTTGGACGATTTTGACCAAGCAGACGAGATTTTCCTGACCGGAAATGCATCAAAAGTCACGCCTGTGACCCGCTACAAAGACCGCGCCCTAGGCCCCGGTCAAATTGGCCCCTTGGCGCGACAACTTTATTGGGACTATGCCCATTCGGGCACGTAAGGACATGCAATGACCCAGACGATGACAGCGGTGGAAATTCTCCGCCCCGGACCGCCAACAGTGCTCAAACCGTGCGAGCGGCAGGTGCCGGAGCCCGGCTCCGATGAAATATTGATCAAAATCGCCTATGCGGGCGTCAACAGGCCCGATGTGCTGCAACGCATGGGCAGCTACGCGCCGCCCCCCGGTGCCTCCGATCTGCCGGGGCTGGAATGCTCGGGCACGGTCGCGGCTGTCGGTGCCGCTGTCAGTCGTTGGAAAGTCGGTGACAAAGTCTGCGCACTTTTACCCGGTGGCGGCTACGCGGAATATGCCACGACACATGCGACACATGCGCTGCCGGTTCCAGATGGACTGTCCATGGCCGAAGCCGCAGCCCTGCCAGAGACATATTTCACCGTCTGGTCTAACGTCTTCATGCGCGGCGGCCTGAAAGCAGGCGAGAGCTTCTTGGTGCATGGCGGATCGTCCGGGATTGGCACCACAGCCATTCAACTGGCCAGCGCCATGGGCGCGCGGGTCTTCACCACCGCAGGCTCGGACGAAAAATGTGAAGCCTGCTTGGCCTTGGGGGCCGAACACGCGATCAACTACCGGATGATGGACTTTGGCGGACTGACCCGCGACTGGACCGACGACCAAGGTCTCGACGTGATCCTCGATATGGTCGGCGGAATTTATATTGAGCGCAATATCAAGGCGCTGGCTATGGATGGCCGATTGATCATGATCGCATTTTTAGGTGGCGCCGAGGCCAAAATCGACTTTTCCCAGATCATGCGCAAACGCCTGACGGTCACCGGATCAACCTTGCGCCCGCAATCAGTACAGGCCAAAGCGAAAATCGCCCAAGAGCTGGAAGCACAGGTTTGGCCGCTTCTGGCCTCTGGGCAGATCAAACCGGTTATGGATCACACATTCCCGCTGGCAGGGGTGGTAAATGCCCATCTGCGCATGGAAAAATCGGTTCATATCGGAAAGATTGTGCTCAAAGTGGGCTAAGCCCCCACGCCCTGGGTTTTCACACGCCCCTCCCCACGATTGGCACCACAACCGCGCGCAGCCCGCGCCCGGATTGTGCTTGCCCAAAATCACTCAATTGCGGCCATTGCCAGATGTTAACAACGTAACTACTCTGCTAGCACAGTCGCATTGAAAGATCGCATCATGGACTACTTCAACCTGCAAGATCGCGTCGCATTGGTAACCGGCGCTTCTTCGGGCATCGGCAAGCATATGGCTCAGGTTCTGGCCAAAGCGGGTTGCAGGGTCGGCATCGCCGCGCGCCGTAAAGATAAACTCGATGATCTCGCGCAAGCCATTGAACGCGAAGGCGGAACCTCGATTCCCATCGAGATGGACGTAACCGACAGAGCCTCGATTTCAGACGGGCTTGACCTGCTCACCAAAGCCGCAGGCAGCCCCACGATTGTCATCAACAATGCAGGCGTGGCCAGCGGAGGCGCGTTTCTGGACGCCACGCCGGAAGACACGGACCATGTGTTCGCGGTTAACGAGCGGGCGGTCTGGGATGTGGCTCAATTAACCGCACGGCGCATGGTTGCCGAAAACGCTCAAGGCTCGATCATCAACATCTCATCCATTCTTGGCCTGCATACCGCCAACGGTGTGGCAAGCTACGCCGCCTCCAAAGCCGCCGTGGCCCATATGACCAAACTTTTCGCCCTTGAACTTGCCCCCCACAGCATCCGCGTCAACGCCATCGCGCCGGGCTATTTCATGAGCGAAATGACCGAAAACTTTCTAAACTCCGAACGCGGCAAGAAATTCGTCAAACGCGCGCCCATGCAACGCCACGGCGAGCCGGAGGAATTGGACGGCCTAATTCTGCTGCTTGCCTCCAACCGCTCCAGTTTCATGACAGGGACGGTCATTCCCATCGACGGCGGCCATCTGTGCGCCAGCTTGTAAAGGATACTTGTGGACTTCTCCATCACACCCGAACTGGACGCGCTCCGCCAAAAACTGCGGTCCTTTGTTGAAACCGAAGTTCTTCCCCTAGAGGAAGACGCGGCCAATTACGACGATTATGAGAATATTGCACTGCCGGTGCTGGGCAAATTGCGTGCCAAGGCCAAGGCCGCCGGGCTATGGGCGCCGCAAGCCCCCAAGGAGCTGGGCGGTATGGGATTGAACATCCAAGCCCGCGCCGTTCTCTATGAGGAAGCCAACCGCTCCATCTTTGGCCCCGTGGCGATCAATTGCGCCGCACCCGACGATGGCAACATCGCCGTGCTGGCAAAAATTGGCAGCCAATCGCAAAAGGACTGGTTCTTGCAACCGCTCATTGATGGCGAGGTCAGATCGGCCTTTGCCATGACGGAACCCGCACCCGGCTCAGGCTCGGACCCCAATATGATGCTGACCACGGCAACCAAAGACGGCAACGACTGGGTGATAAACGGGCGCAAATGGTTCATCACCGGCGCCGCTGAGGCCGCCCATTTCATCCTGGTTGCACGCACGTCCGACCATCCGCGCAAAGGTCTTTCCGCGTTTGTTTACCACAAGGACCAGCCCGGCTGGCATATTGAGCGGCGCATCCCGATCATGGGCCCTGAGGAACATGGCGGCCATTGCGAGCTTGTCTTTGACGGCCTGCGGATACCCGATGAGAACCGCTTGATGGAGGTCGGAGACGGTCTCAAAGTCACGCAAATCCGTCTTGGCCCGGCGCGGCTGACCCATTGCATGCGCTGGCTCGGATTGGCCAAACGGTCGATGGAAATCGCCGCCGCCTATACTGAGAACCGAACCGGTTTCGGCGTCAAACTGTCCGAGCGTGAAAGCGTCCAGCTCAAGATGGGCGAGGTGGCCCATGACATCTCCGTTGGTCGGCTGCTCACCATGCACGCCGCGTGGAAGCTCGACCAAGGCGATTTCGCCCGCAAGGAAGTCTCCAGCGCCAAATTGCATGTGGCGGCAACACTTCACAAAGCGGTCGATACCGCCATTCAGCTCAACGGTGCGCGCGGCTATTCCAAAGATACGGTTCTGGAATGGATTTACCGCTATGCCCGTCAAGCGCGCCTTGTCGATGGTGCAGACGAAGTCCACAAAATGGTGCTGGCACGCTTCTACGCGCAGGAAGGCGACGGTTATTGGTCTTGGGGCGCCTGAGCGTTGCAGGCGCGGTTCGCAAAGCTGCCCGATTGGCTGAAGGCAACATTCAATGCCACACAGGCCCGGATCACCGGCATGACCAAGCTCTCCGGTGGTGCCATTCAGGAGAACTGGCATCTTTCGGCCCAATTGGACGACACAGATGTTGAATGGGTGCTGCGAACCGACGCGCCCTCAACCCTGAGCACCTCCCATAGCCGGCCGGAAGAATATGCGCTGTTGCGCGTGGCGCAGGAAGCCGGCGTCTCCGCGCCCAAAGCCGTCGCTCTTTGCGACGCCCCCAACATCATCGGTGCGCCATTTTACCTGATGGAAAAGGCCCCCGGCATCGCGCAGGCCCGCAAAATCACACGCGATCCCAACCTGGCTGCATTCGGACCGGCCCTTGCGCATCAATTGGGCCAAGAACTGGCAAAACTGCACAAGATCACTCCGCCGGTTGAAACTCTCGCCTTCCTGCCCGCTCCGCCACAAAACCCTGCCCAATCGCGGATCGACCACTACAGACGGGATCTTGACGCGCTCCCGGACGGTCATCCGGTGTTGGAATACGCCCTTAACTGGTTGGAGGATAATCAACCAAACGCTCAAACCGTTGCCCTTTGCCATTCGGACTACCGAACCGGGAATTTCATGATCCACCAAGGTGGGCTTGCGGCGGTTCTGGATTGGGAATTCGCCGGTTGGTCCGACCCGATGGAGGATATCGGCTGGATTTGCGCACGGTGCTGGCGATTTGGAAACGACCACCTCATGGTGGGCGGCATAGCCCCGTTACAGCCCTTTGTTGACGGCTATCAAAGCATCTCAGACACGCCCATCCAAACCGAACAAATCCCCTATTGGCAGGTTATGGCAGAACTGCGCTGGGCGATAATTGCGCTGCAACAAGCACAGCGCTGCGCCTCCGGGGCGGAAATCACTTTGGAGTTGGCCCTCTCAGGTCCGCTTGCCGCCGAGATGGAACTCAATATCCTCAACCTCATCCACAAGGCCCAATGATGTCCCAATCCCGAATAGACCAGGCGCTTCAATCAGCTCTCCAAGCAACCCCGCCTGACCCACAGAGCCGCTATACAACCGCCATGATCGCCCGCGCCAACGACATATTGGCCCGAAGCCGCCAAACGGCTGATCCTGCGGAATGCCTGCCCCCCATAGCCGCTGACCCGGCCGCTCTGTCGACCCTCATTCGCGCCCGGCAAACACCTGCAAACATCGCCCCGTTGCTGAGGTCCTTCGTGGTTGCAAAGCTGCGTATCTCCAACCCGGATTTTCTAGAGAAAACAACGGATACGCGACAGACGCCCTAAGATGCGAAAATGCCGCATTTGAGCAAGTTGATCATATTTTTCGAGCATGTCCCCCGGTTTTTGGATATGACGTCGAAAGACACAATGGAATCTGGTCAGCGCTGAACAGCGTATTTCGATAACGCAGTATTTTGAGAGTAAGATGGGCTTGCGCAAGAAAATAACGGTCGTTTCTCCGTGCTTTAACGAAGAGGACAACGTGGAGACCTGCTACGCGGCGGTCAAAGCCATCTTTGACGAGCATTTGCCGGAATATGACCGCGAGCATGTGTTTGTGGACAACGCCTCCACGGACCGCACAGTCGAGATTTTGCGCGGCCTGTCAGAAACCGATCCCTCCGTCAAAGTCGTGGTTAATGCGCGCAATTTTGGCGTGTTCAAGTCCACCTTCAACGGCCTGCGCTACGCCACAGGGGACGCCACACTTCTGATGCTGCCCGTGGACCTGCAAGACCCGCCTGACCTCTTGCCGGAATTCGTGAAACTTTGGGAACAAGGCTATGACGTGGTTGCAGGGGCCCGCTCCACCCGCGAAGAAGGCTTCTTCCTGCGCAATGCCCGCCATGCGTTTTACCGGATCGTCAACCGTCTGTCAGAGTTTGAGATCGAACCGGATGTGGGCGAGTTCCAACTGGTGGACCGCAAAGTGCTCGACGCTGTTTTGCGCCACCGTGACAACTACCCCTATATCCGGGGCATCGTAGCCTCGGTCGGGTTCAAACGCATCACGCGTCATTACACGTGGAAAGAGCGTAAAGTCGGCAAATCCAAGCACAATTACTACATGATGGTCGACCAAGCCCTCAATGCGATCTTTGCGTTTACCAAAGCGCCGATGCGGTTTTGCACGATTGTTGGCTTCCTGCTGTCAGTCGGCTGCATCCTATTTTCGCTTTTCTCAGTGGTTCTGTACCTTTTTGATACAACAATCGCACCGCGCGGGACCACGACACTCATCGTCTCGCTTTTTATGTTGTCAGGCATCCAGCTTCTTTTTATTGGCATGCTTGGTGAGTATATCACCTCCATTCAGGCACAGGTGCGGGGTGGACCGATGGTCATTGAAAAAGAGCTTATTAATATCTCAACATCTGAGACACATCAGCGACGCGAAGCATCGGCTGTATCATGACCATGCAACAAGCGCAGACGCCTGAGCAACGGCCTCTTTACTTGCCTGTGGTGATCATGTGCGCAGGCGTTCTGCTGGCAGCATTTGGCGCAACTGGCCTCTTATCCGCAGCGTTCCACGCCTTTACCCCGAAACTGTCATGGTTCGTGACCGTGGCCGGTATCGCGATCACGGGTCTGGGATGGTCCGGGCTTAAAGGCAGCTGGTCCTTTGGCGCGCTGTTCACAGCCCTGTTTTTGGGCGGGGCCGCACAATTGTGGATGACCGAACCCTTGTGGTTCCCGGCACTTCGCTTTCGACCCGATGACACCCTTGACCTGATCATGATCGGCCTGATCGGCCTGCAAGGGCTCACAAGCCTGTTTTTCCTGCTCAAAACAGGGGCAATGGCCGCAGTGGGTCGCTTCACCCAGACCTTTGGGTCCATCCGCATCATCGTGTTTCTCGGCCTTGCGGGCATGTTTGCAGTCTCCCCTTTGGGCTATCTGAGCTATGGCGGGATCATAGCCTATATCACGCATCTCATCGCAGGCGCCGCGATGATTGTGCTCAACCTGATGACCGTTGCCGCACTCCTGCGTGTGCGCGGCCCCGGATTGGGCAGCAGCACATTTCACCCGCTGGTTCCTGCGCTTTTCGCCCTTATCGTCTCATCCGCCTTGGCATGGCTGGCCTTTGAGCGTCTGCCCCATGTGGAAGACGAAGTGGCCTTCCTGTTTCAAGCCCGGACTTTTGCAGGTGGCGGGCTGACCGTACCCGCACCGCCCGAGGCGGCAATCCCCGGATTGGAACACTACCTGTTGGACATTCGCGATGGCCGTTGGTTCGCGACCACACCGCCGGGATGGACCGCCCTGCTGGCCGTTGGCGTCCTGCTTGGTGCGCCTTGGATTATCAATCCGCTCTTGGCCTTTGGGTCTGTGCTTCTGGCTCATAATATCACCCTCAGGATCGCCGGCGACACGACCGCGAAATTGGTGGCCCTGTTGATGGCCGCATCCCCTTGGCTTCTGGGGACAGCCGCATCCCTAATGCCCCATATGATAACCCTGTTCCTGACCCTGTTTGCATGGTGGGCGCTGCTCCACAGCCGAAGCGCAGGCACCCGCATTTTGCTGTGGTCCGTGCTTGCCGGTGTGGCCATGGGCTGGATTTTTGCCACCCGCCAGTTGGAAGGGCTGATTTTGGGCAGCCTCACCGGGCTGTGGCTTCTGACCCTCATTCGCGAGCGCGGCGGCATGCCACGCGTGGCCCTTTACGGTATGGGCTGCCTTTTCGCAGGCGGCATGTATCTGTGGTTCAACTATGCCATGACCGGCGACCTGCTCTTGGATCCGCTCAAACGCTACCTCAACGACAGTTGGGGACAAGGCGCCAATGGCTATGGATTTGGCCCAGAAATCGGACCGCCCGGCGGCTGGGGCGCACTCGACCTCTCACCGGGCCACTCGGTCTATGAGGGGCTTGTTAATCTGGTCAACAATATGTCGGCCCTGTCCATTGAATATCTGGGCTGGGGCACAGGATCACTCGCCCTGTTTTGGGTCTATATCCTCTACGCGCGCCCAACGAAATTCGAACTGGCGCTAATGGCGATCTCCGCCCTCGTGATTGCCGCACTCTTTCTCTATTGGTTCTCCGGCAGCTTCTATATTGGACCACGCTATTGGTTCAGCGCGTTTTTCCCACTCTTGGTCCTGTCCGCAAAAGGCTTTTTTCTGCTCCAAGAGCGGCTTGCAAAACTTGATATCACCGCCGAGACATCCGGCGCCGTTCTGATCGTCCTTTGCCTGTTTGGTACGTCCGTTTTCACAACATGGCGGGGGGTCGAGAAATATCACGAATACGGCAATTTCCACACCTTCCCCCGTGATGCAAAAGCAGGCGGCGAATTGGGAAGTGCGATTGTTTTCTTTGACACCGAAACCGTCGATTACGGGTCAGCATTTGCCGAAAACGACCCTTGGATGGACCCGGATCAGCCCTTGTTCATTCGCGACTTGGGTGCTGAGATTAATACCGAGGTGATCAATGCCATGCCCGGTCGCTCCGTGACGTATTTGAAAAACGGGGACTAAAGCGTTTTGCCTTTACCCTGAGACTGAATGCATCACCGAACGGGTTGAAATCTTGGGTTTCAGAAACCTGTAGGTGGTTCCGGGTCTCTTGCGGAACGCCTAGCCCTTGCCGCCGAAAATCGGAACCCGCCCGGTCAACACATAAGAGATCAAAAAGAACGTGGGCACAGCCATGATCACCGCCAAAATGGGCTGGGCGACAAACTTGGACACACCTGCGCCAAGCATGAAGTGAAGCCCGACCGAATTGGCCAAATAGATAATGAAGTAAGAGCCCAAATAGGCCGGGAACTTGCCAAAACCTTGCGTCTTGAACACGATCTTTCCGTGGGTGAAGTAGTTCCAGATTATCCCGATAAAATAGGCCAACGCCAAAGCAGGTTGCGGGGCCATGCCAGCAAGCACCAGAACCTCGTAGACGATCACACCAAAGGCAGTGTTGAACACCCCGACCACCAAGAACTTTATGAACTGCCAAGCGCCTTGATTGTCCTTTAGACGCCCGATCATTGGCCTTCGACTTTCAAGACATCAGCAACACCGGTCTTTATGGTGAACTCCGGCTTGAATCCGACGCCGTCGCGCAATCGCGATACATCCGCCAACACGCAGGCCGCATCGTTTTTGGGGCGCGGCTTGGCCCCCAAAGACACACGCTCGGGATGCCCCATCTGATTGGACACCTCTTCGATCAACGCCCGCACCGGCGTGGCCTCGCCGCTTGCGACATTAATCGCCCCGCTGACATCGCGGTCCAATATCTGAGCCAACGCGCGACCAATATCAGCCGTATGCAAGAAATCACGCTTTTGAAGCCCGTCTGTGCAATCCACCGTCTCACCGGCAGAAATCCCCTTGATCAAATCCCCCAAAAGACGCCCTTTAGGCTCTCCGGGGCCGTAACAAAAGAAAATCCGCGCCCAGGCCAGCGACAAATTGAGAACCGGCGCCGCCGCCATCAAGGCCATGCCTGTGGTGGCTTTGGCAGCACCGTAAAGGCTATTTTGTCTCAGCGGGCTATTCTCGGTGAGCGCTGCATCGGTCCAGTCATATTCCGCGCAGGTTCCCGCCGCCACCACGCGCGTGCCACCCGCTTGGGCAAACGCACGCACCAGCCGCAAGGTTGCCGCCGCCCAATCAAGATTGGCAGGCGAACTCCACCGGTCTTGTGGATGATCATGCCAAGCCAAATGCACCAGATGGGTGATTAGACCGCTTTCAAACACCGCCTTGGGCTGCTCAGGATCCAAAATATCAATGGCAATGCCCGGCACACCGTCCACATCTCGACCCGAACGGGACCCCGCCAAGACATTGAAGCCCAGCGCTTGCAACGGCGCGATGGTTTGCCGCCCAATCAGACCAGTGGCACCAGTCAAAAGGACGGTCTTGCTCATCAGATTATCGAAATCTCAGGAACAGCCGTGACAAATTGCGTTCCCAGATCGCTGAGTTGCGAGGCAATCTCCGCCTTTAGGTTCCAGGGCAATATCACTACATAATCGGGCTTCATCTCGTAAAGAGCGCTCACATCCTTAACCGGTATCTTGGAGCCGGGCAAAAGCGTGTTTTGCTTGGCCGGATTTTTGTCGACACAAACCGAGATTAAATCAGGACCAACTTTGCAGTAGTTCAAAAGCGTATTGCCCTTGGCAGCCGCCCCGTAAGCCGCAACCGATTTTCCTTCGGCTTTGGCCTGCTTTAGAAACGCAAGCATCCCGTCACGGACGGCCTCAACCCGGCTGGTAAAGCCAGTGTAGCCGTCAATCCGGTCCAGCTTGGCCGCCGCCTCGTCGGCGCGAACCTTGGCCACGCCCGGACCGGCCACATGAGATGCACCGTCCAGACACGCGTAAACCCGAAGCGAGCCTCCATGCGTGTTGAACTCCTCAACCTCAAACACCCGCAACCCGTATTTGGCAAAAATGCCTTCGACCGCAAGAAGCGAGAGATAGGAATAATGCTCATGATAAATCGTGTCGAACTGCACCTGATTGATCAGGTTCAGCAAATGCGGGAACTCAACCGTGTAAATTGCATCGCCCGTTAGCAACTTCGCCACACCGGCCACGAAATCATTGATGTCCGGCACATGTGCCAGAACATTGGCCGAGCAGATCAGATCAGGCCGCTTTCCGTCATCGAAAAGCTTGGTGGCAACAGCCTCGCCAAAAAACTCGACAATGGTGGGAACGCCGATCTTTTCCGCAGCAGCAGCCACAGAACCAGACGGCTCCACACCCAAAACCGGCACACCTGCGGCGACGAAATTCTTTAGCAAATAGCCGTCATTTGAGGCGATCTCGATCACCAGACTATCCGCGCCCAAGCCCAGCTCAGCGGTCATCTTCTGCGCATAAACCCGCGCATGCTCCAACCAACTGGCCGAAAACGACGAGAAATAGGCGTAATCCCCGGTGAAAATCAAATCCGCAGGCACGTCTTCATCCACCTGCACCAACCAGCAATTCTCACACACACGGGTGTGGAGCGTATATTCCGGCTCCTGCGCGTCGGCCTTATCCATAGGAACATAAGAATTGGCCACGGCTTGGGTTCCCAAATCCACAAAAGTCTGGTCCATCTGCGTTTTACAATGCCGGCACAATCGCGTCTCGCTCACACCATTTACTCCACTTAATCTTTCCAGATTTTCCAAGGGGCAGCGCCCGTGGCCCAATGCTCTTCCAATTCTTGGCGTTCACGGATCGTGTCCATGGGCTGCCAGAACCCGCGATGTTCATACGCCATCAACTCACCATCTTCCGCGAGCTTCATCAAAGGCGTTCTCTCCCAGATGGTCTTGTCATCGTCCAGATGCTTCGCCACATCGGGTGAAAGCACAAAATACCCACCGTTGATCAATCCGCCATCGCCCTGCGGCTTTTCCGAAAACTCGGTGACTTGACCATCGGCAATCTCCAACCGCCCAAAGCGCGCCGCCGGAGGCGTAGCCGTTACGGTCGCAAGCTTGCCGTGGGACTTGTGAAACTCGATGCCTCCGGCCACGTTGATATCGCCAACCCCGTCACCGTAAGTCATGCAAAACGCTTCTTCGTCCTTGAGCTGAGGCATCACCCGGCGCAAACGCCCACCCGTCATGCTGTCCTGACCGGTATCGATCAAGGTCACGCGCCAAGGCTCGGTCTGGTTCTGGATCACTTCCATTTTGCCGTCGCGCAAATCAAAGGTCACATCCGCGCCGTGCAGGTAATAATTGGCGAAATATTCCTTGATCACATAGCCCTTGTATCCAAGGCAGATCACAAAATCATTGATGCCGTGTGCCGCGTAAATCTTCATAATATGCCAAAGGATCGGCCGTCCACCGATCTCAACCATTGGCTTTGGAATACGGACCGTCTCTTCGGCAAGTCTGGTGCCGAAACCACCGGCGAGAATCACACATTTCATGACACGTCTACCCCCTAAAATACTGGTGTCCTTTAGCCAACCAGACACGGTGTGTATAGAGTTTAGGAATACATCGCCTCGAAGCGTTACTATTTTGCGTCTTTTTCGACCGAAGAGTTCGGACCATGTCACACCACAGTTGGAGGAGCCCCTAGGTCCGTGATAGCGAGTGGCTCGAAGATTGGGCCTATTTGGAAAAAAGTGTGAATGTTATGAAAGTATTGATTGTTGGTCACCGCGGCTACATTGGGCCGGTTGTTGCAAACCATTTTCAAAGCCTGCCGGGCAAAGTCGAGGTCCACGGGATCGACAGCAATTGGTTTGAGGGCTCTGAGGCGATCCCGTTCCCGTCGGATGCTTTTGCCAGCGAAACCAAGGCGGACACCCGCGACCTGACTGCGGCGGACCTCAAAGGATATGACGCGGTCGTGCAACTGGCGGCTGTGTCCAATGACCCAATCGGTAAAGAATTCGAAGGGGCCACCATGGGCATCAATGCCCAGGCCGCGATTGCCACCGCCAAGCTGGCCAAAGAAGCGGGCGTGAAGCGCTTTGTCTTCGCCTCGTCCTGCTCCATGTATGGGGCAGGCTCCGACAGCCTGCGCAAAGAGACCGACACACTCAATCCCCTGACCGCCTATGCCCGCTCCAAAGTGGCCACCGAGGAGGGTCTGCGCGGCATGGCCACAGACACGTTCATGGTCACAAGCCTGCGCTTTTCCACCGCTTGCGGCGCCTCGCCTATGCTGCGCCTTGATCTGGTGCTCAATGACTTTGTCGCCACCGCCTTGCGTACCGGCAAGATCGAGGTGCTGTCAGATGGCTCCCCGTGGCGGCCGCTCATCCATGTGGAAGACATGGCCCGCGCCATTGAATGGGCCTGCACCCGCGACGGCGAGCGCCATGTGGAGGTCAATGTAGGCTCCCAAGACTGGACATGGCAGATCGGCCAATTGGCCAAGGATGTGGGCGATGTGCTGGGCGGCGTGGCCGTGGAGATCAACACAGACGCGCAGCCGGATAACCGCTCCTACAGGGTCGATTTTTCGAAATTTGAGGGCTTGGCCCCGAACCACCAGCCGCAAAAGGACTTCGCCCAAGCGGTGAATGAACTGGCCGCACAGGTCAAAGCGATGGAGTTTGACGGCCAAGATGTGCGCGGCTCGAAGTTCATAAGGCTCAACATCCTGCGCGGTCTGGTGGGTGAGAATAAGCTCGACAAAGACCTGCGCTGGAGTTGATCGCGCGGCTTGGAACACCAAGAACGATCAAAGCCGCCGTTGATAGAGGGCGGCGCATAAACAGGTCACGACCCGGCG